>CALVTD010000016.1 GCA_944359935.1 uncultured Clostridia bacterium
GAATTTTCTTCCAGCGTTTCAATTCGGTTGGTGAGAGAGGTTATTGTGGTTTGCAGTGAGGAAATGGTCTCCTCCAAATCTTCAATATTCAGCATGTTAGAGGCGGCTTGCAAATCAATTCTGTTCACATCGCTTTCAACTTCTGTGAGCGAGGTTGAAAAGCCTGACGACTGTGTCTCCAAGGTTCCAACGCGCGAGGTTAGGGATGAGATGTTTGTTGCGTTGGTTTCAATCTGAGATGCAAGGGGGCTATCCGCATCTGGGTCCAGGGCAGCGAGTTGGTCTTTAATCTCTGGTATTTCGGTTTTGGCAAGCGTCCAAACTTCCTTTTGCAGACTGTCAGTCAGCGCTCTTAAATCTTCAAAATCATTCATAAAAAAACTCCTTTTTTAAGGAGTTTATCAGTCAAATTGCGTTTTTTCAATTTGTAGTGCCGTTTTTTAACTTGATTTAAGTTTTTTCTTCTTTTGTTTTTTCTTAGAGATGCCAAGAAGAATGATAACAATCGTAACAAGCGCCACAATCGCGGTTATTGAAACGATGAGGGCAGCGTTCACTCCGTCTGGGTTTATATAGTCGGTGTTCACTCTGCCAACAATCACATTTCCGTCTTTGACGAAACTTACAGCCAAAAAGTCGGCATCACGGTTGTAGCCTTCATATAGATAAACGCGCTCGCCCTGAGCGATTTCGCAAAGCACATCATCACTCGTCAGTGCCAGCACTTGGGTGTTTTGCAAAATTGTGGCGTTATAGGAAAGCACAACATCTTGGTCTTGCACCCTCTGCCCAACAAGGTCGGCTGGGACGTAGCCTTGCAGGGCGGAGCCGTTTACGCTTACATAGTAAAAGCCGTCAAAATTTTGTTCATCAAGCATTGTGAGCGCCTGACCATACTCCACGCTTATCACAACTTCGCTGGAATAGGACGCCTCGGCATAGATGTTTGCGGAGTTTGCCACAACAAAAACCTCTTCACCAGCGGAGAGTGAAAGAGGTGACACCATCAAACAAAGTGCAAGCAATAAAGATTTCATGCTTTAATTATGAAAAAATCCTCAAAATTTGTCAAGAAAGTTGAAACGATTGTTCAAGTTGAAGTTATTGTAGCCAATACCTGTCGGTTGTGGCGTTCCAAACATCTTTCAACAGTTTTCCATCAACCTTGGCATTATTTTTAAAATCTTCATCATTGTTGAAAAATGTTGTTTCTTTTGTCTGTGAATTATAAAGTCTAATTTTTTGTTCGCTGTTGTCGTCAAAAACAAGTTCGACAGCATAGTAAACACCATTATATTCAAACTGCATTTCGCTATAACCATGCAGCGCTTCTATGAATTCATCTAAATCAGGTTCAAAAGACTTACCCTCGCTATAAAGTTTTTTCGCTTTATTCAGTGAGATTAGGTTTGGCATTGCAATAATGTCAGGATTTTCTTCATTTAAAAAACAATTCCACCAACCGCAATAAGGACATTTACCTTGCTTATAAATGTCAACATCTATTGTTTTTTTGCATACTTCACATTTTTTACTATACTTTTTTTCATTATTCATATGTCTGCTCCTTTTAGCAATAACTCGAATTAGTTTTTTCTGCATTAGGGCCAGTATAAGAAGGCCTTGGGTTTTTATTATTTCCCCAATTAACATAATGGTCATGAGGCCATTCATGTTCTCCGCCGCCATGCGACCAGTCGCGATACCAAATTATCCTACCATCTGGCCCGTACCAACCCTGTTGTAAAAGATTGCCATATCCATCATATAAGTCAATTCTTGTATTTGGCAACCATATTCTTGGTAAAGATCCAACTCTTCCAGTTTGAGAATATATTCCACCACTTGGTTTACACATTCCCATTATAGCACCTCCTGTAGCAATAGTTCAAAGTTTTTTGAGATTATTTCTCCGCCTATTCCAATAATTTTGAATTTGAGATTTTTGCCGATTAAGTTTTTAACATTTAGCTGGGTTGTGAAAAGTCCAGCGGCATTATATTTTGTTTTTATTTTTTGTTCATCTAAACACCATTCAACTCTATCAGCAAATAATGCTTTTATTTGAATGTTTCCTTGATAATTATCAACATTGACTGAAATAATTTTAGGCGAGCCTAATAAAAACTCATTCCTTTTTATTTCAAACAAACTTTTCATATCGTCATAAGAAAGATTGTTCCACTCAACATTCTCATACGGATTTTTTATTAGGGGAATATGGTTTTGTTTTATTTCAATATCTTTTCCACCAAATTTTTCTAAATCTGCGACTATTTTCCAACGATAAACAGAATTTCCTTCATCGTATTCAAGCAAAGACTTATTGAGATGATTTGCAAACCCCATTTCCGAGCAATTGTTAACTTTCATAAAATGCTTTTGTGCTTCTTCTCCGTAGCCAAGCCTAACAGAGTTTTTAAAATGTTTAACTCCGTGGCACTTTGAACAAATTGCAATAATTTGTTTTAAAGTTTGTGTTTTCTTTTCAATATTAAACTCCCATTCTTCGTGAACATCAAGGTCGTTTGTTTCAAAGCCACAAATTTCGCATTTACCATTTGCTCTTTTAAGTGCAAATTCGCGAAGTTTATCCCAATCTTTTTTAGATAGAGTTTTGCTAAAATCGTTGTTCCAAGCGCCTTTTGGGAGCAGGTTGATTGTTAGTTTAAATTCTTCCATAATCTGCTCCTATATTTCAGGATAAAGTTCGCCAGCAAAATATTTTCTAGTAAACTCGCTTAATCCGATTTTTTTGATAAGTTCTTCACGATTAAAGGGATCAATTGCCTTAATATTTCCTTTCATTTCGGCAAATGGCGTTCCATAACAAATAATGGCACTAGGCTTAATTTTTTCCATCATAATTTCATAACCTTCCATAAAACCTTTTTTATTATCTTCTCTTGTGTAGGTTGAAACCGCCACAACCGAGCCTTCTTCAACCCCATCACAAAAGAAATCAAAGCAATCATACGAACCCCAAGAGATTGTTGGTATTACAAGCATGCCTTGTTTTTGCCAAAAAGCACCACACCAACGATTTTTAAAAACACTGTCGATTTGTCTAGCAAGTGGCATGTCTTTGTATGTGCTAAATTCAGGGGTGAGTAGGGCATAGTATTGGTCTAGTTTTTCAAGCGCTTGTTCGGGTTTTTCATAGACTGTTTCAAAATTCCAATCATAGGTAAAGAAGTGTATGGTTTTGTTTTTGTTTTCAGCGTCATCATTTTTTGTTTTCAAGTAACTTAACAACTCTATCTTGTCTAAGTCAATTTTTTGTTTTTTAATAAGCGGCATTCCATACTTACCGCTTTTTTCAAACTCATTTCTTACAAGTTTTTGTTTCTTTTTTCGCTTTTCTTCATCATAATCAGTTTCATTTTCTGTAAAAGAAAAAAGCGAACTTAATTGTTCGTTTTTCATCAAAATTTTCTCCTTTTAATTTAAATTTCTTAAACAACAGGAGCCTAAATGGAAAAAAATAATATTTTAGGTTATTCTTTTTGTTGGTTATATTGCAAGTTATCCTAACATCGTAGGGCTAGCAATGTGTTTATACAATAGAATATGGTTGCATACAAAGTCAACATAATATGTCAAAAAGTTATAAAAAAGATTAAATAAAAATAAAATACTCTATGAAATTTTTTGTAATTAAAAAACGGCATTTGTGTTTTGTTTTATGCGCCATTTTGGTTTTGGTTGGGCTTGGCGTTTATTTTGGTTTGACAGCGCAGGCTTATCAACCAAATCTTTCTCCAACGGTTGTCATTGACGCAGGGCATGGCGGCACTGATGGCGGGGCGGTGGGCAGAAAAACAGGAATAACTGAAAGTGAAATTAACTTGCAATACGCGCAAACGCTTAAAGAGGTTTTGCAAAACCTGGGCATCAATGTGGTTATGACGCGAACTGATTTAAACGGGCTGTATTCACCATTTGCCTCCAATAAGAAAAAAGACGACATGGAAAAGCGCAAACGCATTATTGAAGAGAGCGGCGCCGACCTGGTGGTAAGTGTGCACATGAACGCGTTTCCGCTTTCTTCATCGCGGGGTGCGCAGGTTTTCTATGGCCTCAACAATCAGCGAGGTGAGGCGCTGGCAGCAAGCGTGCAAACCAGGCTGCAAGATGTTTCCGCTTATGCCAAAGAGGGTGTTAAAGAGGGTGATTTTTATATTTTAAACTGCACATCGCTGCCGGGCATATTGGTGGAATTTGGGTTTCTTTCCAATGCCGAGGAAGAGGCGCTTTTGGTGAGCGAGGATTATCGAAAGCAGATGTGTGATGCTGTGGCACTTGGCATTTTAAATTTCTATGAAATGTGATTGACTTAAAAAATCACATTTGCTAAAATTTTACAAAGGAGAAAACATGCTTATTTTAGTTTCTGGACCATCGGGCGTGGGAAAAAGTTCGGTTATTGAGTTGCTTTTGGCGCGTCACAAAAACTTGGCGCTGATGAAAACTTTCACCACGCGCAAACAGCGTGCACAGATTGACGGCGCCTATTTTCATGTGTCCAAGAAAAAATTTGACGAAATGATTAAAAACGGCGAACTTTTTGAATACGAAAATGTGCACGCGGATTTATATTACGGCACGCCGTTCTCATCTTTGGACAAGGTGATAGAGGGCAAAAAAGACTATATTAAAGACATCGATGTGCACGGCGTGGAAAAACTGCAAAATTATTTGCGTGGCAAATGCAGGGTTGTAAGCGTGTTTTTGGACAGCCCAGACCACCACTTGCGTCAAAGGCTTGAAAGGCGCGGCGAAAGCAGTGAAATGATTGAAAAAAGGCTTTCTCGTGCAGGCATGGAAAGAAGCAAAAAACATTTGTTTGATTTGGTTTTACAGTGCGATGACATTGAGCAAACCGCGCAAGATATAGAAAACTTCATTCAGCAAAACAAAGCGTAGACAAAAACCACATAAATATGACAAAATGCCTGCAAATGGTGTTTTGAAACCGGCAAAAGCCAAAGTTATAATTTTCCAAAGGAGTTAAAATGAAGTTCTTTGGAAAATTTTATTATGTCTTTCTTGCAGTTATATTTTTGGCACTTTTCTTTATTTTGGAAAACGCCAGCATAAACGGGTTAATTTTTCCATTTTCGTTTGCAATGTTGTTTGCGCTAATTTGGGCTAACCAAAAAATTTGGCTGGTTGCACCAGCCTATCTTGTTGCGGCAATAATTGTAAATCATTCGCTTGCTGGCATTATCAGCGCGATAGTTTGTGCGGCAATGATTGTTGTGCCGTTTATTTTGCACACCATTTTTAAAAAGAACATTCAAGTTTGGCAACTGGCGCTGTATGCACTGTTTAGCCAAGCGGGATATATTGGCTTTGCAGCAGCAACGGGAACAAATGCGGTAATTTTTGCTGTGGTGTCCGCCGTTGTAGGTGTGGTGTTCATGCTTGGTTTTGTTAAACTGTTTGAAGCGCTTTTCATGCGCGGTTTTGCTTACAGGCTTTCCGTTATTGAATATGTGGCAGGCGGCATAATTTTGATTGGGCTTTCGGCAGGGCTTGTTAATCTGGACTTATATGGCTTTTCATTTTTAAAACTGTTTGTAAGTTTTGTTTTGCTTGCAATCACATATTGCTCAAAAAATTATTATTCGGTGTTTATTGCCTCAATTTTGGGGCTTGGAACGCTGCTTTCTGCAAATAACCCTGTGTTTTTTGCGCCGTTTGTGATTTGGGCGCTTGCAATTTCGCCATTCAAGACCTATCGAAAATATTTCACCGCACTTGCAATCATCTTGGCGGAACTTGTGATTGGCTTTTATTTCAATCTTTACTATTCCTTTGATTGGCTGGGAATTTTGCCGGTTGCAATCAGTGCGATAATTTTCGTGCTCATTCCTGACAAGGTGTATGCCATTGTTAAATCTATCTTTGACCTCAGGGGTGATAGGGCTGCCATCAAAAATGTGGTCAACCAAAACCGAGAACTTTTGCACAGGCGCCTGCTGTCGCTGAGCGATGTGTTTGGCGAAATGGACAGGGTGTTTAGGGGGCTTGTCAAGCGAAACCTCAGTGAGGATGAGGTGAAGAAACTTTTGCGCAATGAAATCATCGCCAGAAATTGCGAAACTTGCCCGGACAGAGCGCGCTGCCATAGAACTCGCGAGCAAGACACTTTGCGGGTTATGGACGAACTCACTGCCATAGCGTTTGAAAAGGGCAAGGTTACGCTGCTTGACATTCCATCATATCTCTCCGCCAACTGTGGCAGGGTTAACGGAATAATAACCTCAGCGGCAACGCTTGCAAGGCAGTATAAGTCTTACAGCGGCATGCTTTCCAACATCGACACATCAAAACTGCTGATTGCAGACCAACTTAAAGGCATTTCCAGCGTTATGAAAAATTTATCGCAGGAAGTTGACCATGAAATAGCATTTGACGGCAAAAGAGAGGATAAAATTATTGAAGAACTTTTGTTCAATGACATTGTCTGCACCGATGCAATTGTTTACGAGCGCGATGCGCACACTTTTGAAATAAATTTGATAGTGCGAAATTTGGATGCAGATAAACTGAAAATTCCAGCCATAGTTGGCAAAATTTGCAAATGCAACATGGCAGTGGTGGATAAATATGCTGCAACCAGACCAGGCTACACTGCGCTTTCGCTTAAAACCGCGCCAAAACTTGACTGTGTGTTTGCGCTGGCAAACACGCCAAAGTCGGGCAGTGAGGTCAGTGGCGACACACACTCAATCATGCGTCTGGATGGCAACAGATTTATGTTTGCAATCTGTGACGGCATGGGCAGTGGCAGCGAGGCGGAGCAGGTTAGCCAAACTGCAATCAGCCTGATTGAAAATTTTTACAAGGCGGGCTTTGACAGCGAACTTGTGCTTTCGTCGGTGAACAAACTTTTGTCGTTGCAAAAGGAGGATAAATTTTCAGCGCTGGATGTTTGCGTGTTAGATTTAAAAAGCGGGCTCGGCGATTTTATTAAGATGGGCGCGCCATGTGGCTTTGTGATGAGTGAAGAGGATTGCAAACTTGTGGAAAGCGGAGCGCTGCCGCTTGGCATTGTGGATAAGTTTAATCCAGTAACCAAAAAACTTGTAGTCAGCGATGGCGACATTGTGGTGATGTTTTCGGACGGAGTGGCTGATGCGTTTGCCACCGACAAAAGCATTGAAGATTTTGTTAAATCTGCCTACTCGCCAAACCCTCAAATTATTGCCGACAAACTTTTGGAGCAGGCGCTTGCAAATTGTAATGGCAGGGCAATGGACGACATGACGGTGCTGGCGATAAAAATTTTTAACAATCAATAATTAAAACAAAATAATCAAAAAATATTGATTTTAGCGCATTATTTGTGTATAATTAGTTCTCACGAGGTTAATTATGCAAAATGCGAAAAATTTTATCATTCAAAATTCATTGATTAAGCCTGGCGAAAGAATTGGCGTGGGCGTGAGTGGCGGAAGCGATTCTATGGCGCTTGTGCATTTTCTTCACTCAATCAGCGAGGAACTTGACATTGAGGTGATTGCCATTCATGTTGACCACGGCATTCGAGAGGAATCTAGGGACGAGGCCAATTTTGTTATTGAAAAATGCAGAGAGATGGGCGTTAGGGCCTACAAGTTTAGAATTGACTCGCCAAAGATTGCAAAGGAAAAAAATATAAGTTTGGAAACGGCAGCAAGAGAGGGCAGGTATGGCGTTTTTAATTCGCTGTTCAAAAAAGATGTTGTGGATAAAATTGCTCTCGCACATCATTTAAGCGACCAAGCCGAAACAATTTTGATGCACATTTTCCGCGGCTCGGGCGTGGCTGGGGCGCGTGGCATGGAGCCAATCAGGGACGGCAGGTTCATCAGGCCGCTGCTTTCCACCTCAAAGGAAGAGATTTTGGACTATATCAATTTCAACAATCTTGATTATGTTAACGACTCTTCAAACGCTGACAACACTTTTACTAGAAACTATCTTAGAAATGTGCTTTTCCCACAAATAACCGCTAAGTGGCCGGGCGCAATAGGCGCCATTGTCAACTTTGGCAAGGCGGTTAAAGAGGATGACGACTACATCAACTCGCAGATTTTTGATGACGCAATCATATACGAAGATAAAGAGGCAAAAATTCCGCTTTCGTATTTTATCTATCCAGCGCCAATCATTTCCAGAATGATTATCAAAGCGCTTAAAAACATTGGCGTGGAAAAAGATTTTGAGAAAAAGCATGTCGACATGGTTAAAGACCTTGCCACCTCACATGAAAACGGCAAGCGCATCTCGCTGCCATTCGATGTTGTTGCAATTAAAGACTATGACTATCTCACGCTTGCAAACCGCAAAAAAGTTATTCCACAGTTTAAGTGCGAACTCAGGTGTGGCGAATTTGACCTGCCAGACGGCCGTAAACTTGTTGTAAAGCGTGTGAAAGAAATGCAGCAAAAAGAGGGCGTGGTTTATTTTGACTATCGCAAAGTGCCAAAGACGGCTATGTGGAGGTTTAGGCAGGATGGCGATGTGTTCACAAAATTTGGCGGAGGCACTAAAAAACTTAAATCATTTTTGATTGACAAGAAAGTTCCTCAACGCAAACGCGACATCTTGCCAGTGCTTGCAGATGAAAATCAAGTGTTTGTGATTGCAGGCGTTGAAATCAGCGACCTTGTTAAAGTTGAGGGCGTTCCAACTGCATATTCGGTGGAAATTAAAGAATAAAAAGCGCGCTATCTGCTCAAAATATATGCATGAGAGAGAACGCATGGTCTGCTTGCTCGCAGCAGCAAATTGAAAATATAGGCTTGTTTTCTAAGGAATACAAGTCTTTTTTATCGCAGTGTAAAACCGAACGCGAGTGCATCAAATATTTTTCGGCACTGCTTGAAGAAAATGGGTTTGTAAAACTAAACAACCTTATTCAAAACAAAACTCCGCTCAAAGCAGGGGATAAAGTTTACACCGTCAACATGAACAAGGCGCTTGTTGCTTTTGTGATTGGCAAAGAGGATTTGCAAAACGGCCTCAACATTCTTTGCGCGCACATCGACAGCCCGAGGCTGGATTTAAAAAGCAACCCACTCTATGAAGAGGACGGGTTTTGCATGTTTGACACGCACTACTATGGCGGCATCAAGCATTATCACTGGGTGGCACTGCCGCTTGCCTTGCATGGACTGATTTGTAAAGAGGACGGCACAAAGATTGACATTTGTTTGGGTGAGAAAGAGGACGAGCCTGTTTTTGGCGTAACCGACCTTTTGCCGCACCTGACTGAAAAGGAGAAAGGCTTTAACAAACTGCTTTCCAAACAAGAGGATATTGAAGGCGAGGTGCTTAACCTCATCATCGGCAGCAAACTTAAAGAAGGCTCTGCAAAATCTAAAATCTTGGATATTTTGGCGGCTAAAGGCATTCAGGAAAAGGATTTTTACTCCGCCGAGATTGAGGTTGTTCCTGCTGGAAAAGCCCGTGATTTTGGGCTTGACGAAAGTATGATTATCGGCTATGGACATGACGACAGAAGTTGCGCATATTGCAGCATCAGGGCACTGATTGACGGTCAAACGCCTTTAAAAACCGCCGCTGTAATTTTGGTTGATAAGGAAGAGACCGGTTCGCCAGGGGCGACGGGTATGAAAAGTAAGTTTTTCGAAAACATGGTTGCCGAGGTTATGAATTTGCTGGGCGAATATAAAGAACTGCACTTTAAACGCGCCCTCAACAAAAGCCAAGTTATTTCCTGCGATGTTACTGCGGGTTTTGACCCAAATTGGACAGAGCCATACAACAAAAACACAGAGGCTTTTTTGAACGGCGGCGTGGCTTTTTCGAAATATACAGGCTCCAAAGGCAAAAGCGACTCCAACGACGCCAACCCTGAGTTTATTGCAAAACTGCGAAAAATTTTGGACGAAAATAAAATTGTGTATCAGTTTACAGAGATGGGTAAAGTGGATAAGGGTGGCGGAGGCACAATCGCCAGCATACTTGCCGAGTATGGCATGGAGGTGATTGACGCCGGGCTGCCAGTGCTTTCCATGCACGCACCTTGGGAAGTGATTTCTAAGTTGGATTTGTTTGAGAATTATAGGTTTTATAAAGCCTTTATCACGGGCGGCAACCAAAAAATTTGCGCGGGCACGCCTAACGGCTAACCGCGATTTTTCGGTTTCCCCCGTGTGCCCCCTTCCATCCCTCGGGCGAATTGCAACTTAATGCTTGTTTTCGCCTTTTGGCGAAAATCTGCGCGCGAGCAGTTGAATTCGCCCTCTCGCGGCCAAACGAAAATCGCGCTAACGCTGGCGATTTTGCCGCGGCTTTAAAGAGGATGGGATTTAAAATGGACTCGCATGGCGCATTAGACGAGAAAGGCGAACTTGCTTGCAAGGGTGAGCCTGCCGAAGTCGCATTCTCTCGCAGAGAGAATTAGAGGTGTTCGCAAATTTTGTGGTCGGGCGCAGCCCTTCTTCCAACAAAATTTGACTACAAAAAATAAAACAGGGTTAAACCCTGTTTTTGTTATTTTTTCGTAAATTCTTTGCCGTTTATTAGATAGTCAATTGAAACATTGAAAAACTTGCTCATGGCGTTTAATGTGGCAAAACTAGGTTCGCGCTTAGCATTTTCGTAATAAGAAAGCGCCTCCCTCGAAATGTTTAATTTTCGAGCGACATACTGCTGATTATAGCCTTTTTGTTTTCGAATTTCTTTTAATCCTGTCATATTTTGTCGAATTTTGCCTTTTACTTGACTTTATGTTACCATTTTGATAATGTAATATTTGTAACAAGGTGTTGCCCACTCACTATTTTAGGAGGAAAAATGGATAAAATCGAAGGAGCAATCAAATTTCTTGATAGCAAACGAAAAGGTTACAACATGCTTAAAGACGCCATCGAAATGGTTGCTTTAAAGCAAGGTAAGGTTTCGTTATATAAGGAAGTTTTCCCAAAAATTGCAAAAAAATACTCTCAAACCCCGCAAAGTGTGGAAAGAGATATTCGTTATCTATTAAAAAAAGGCAAATGTCCGCTTTCAAGCAAAAAGTTTATTTTAGATGTTGTAAAGAGTGTTAAATAACTTTACAACATTTTTATTTTATGTTATCATATACATATACGTAAAAGGAGTTTAACTATGGAATGGTGGATTATTTTAGTCATTGTTTTAGGCGCAGCACTGCTTGTTGGCATCATCTTTGCCATTTGGTGGATTTGCACTTACAACAAACTTGTTAGAATGGAAAACGATGTGGATGAGGGCTATTCGACAATGGATGTTTACATGAAAAAGAGATACGACCTTATTCCAAACCTTGTTGAAACCGTTAAAGGTTATGCAAAACATGAAAAATCGGCGCTTGAAGATGTGATGAAGGCAAGATACTCTTGCATGACGGCAGACACGCCTGCTGAAAAAGCAAAAAATGAAAATTGGCTTGCTGGCACATTAAAGTCGTTGTTTGCTGTTGCTGAAAACTATCCAGACCTTAAAGCAAACCAAAACTATATGGAGATGATGAACTCTCTGCAAAATATAGAAACAGAAATTGCTTCTTCAAGAAAATATTACAACGGCGCAGTTAAATCATTTAACAACAAGCGCGAAACATTCCCTTCCAACATTGTTGCAAAACATTATAAATTTGAAGAAAAAGTGCTGTTTGCCATTGATGATATTTCTCAGCGCAATGCGCCAAAAGTGGAGTTTTAATGAAACTTGCTAATTTTATAGGGATCGGCATCTTTTTGCTGATCTTTTTGTTTGTAGGGATTGGAGTTGTGCCATTTGAAAAACTTATTGGCATAGATTCTTTCACGATTATGTTTATTGTTTTCATGGTGCTGTTTGCAATCTATTTGATCGGGCTTATTGTTTTTGTGGTGCTAAACAGGCGAAAGAGAATCATCGAAGTTGTGGAATTTTCTGCGCCAGAAGGCATGACGCCTGCCGATGCAGGGTATGTTATCGACAAAACCATTGATGATCGTGATATAAGTGCGCTGCTTGTTTATTGGGCTGCAAAAAAATATTTGGAAATAGACGAAAAAGAAGATAAAAATGTTTTGCTTAAAAAACTTAAAGATGCCGACGAAAAGATGAAAGATTATGAAAAAATCTTGTTTAATGCAATCTTTTCTCGTGGCACAGAAGTCAATGTCAAAGACCTGCCAAAAATTTTGCAACCAAGTGCGGTTAATATTTCAAGCCTTATTAAAAAAGAAAATAATAAAAAATATTTTAGTTCAAAAGCGTCAAACGGGGCGACGATGTTTACGCTTGGCATCACGGCAGTGCTTGTGTTTTTGTCATATTTCTTTGGCACGGGTGGCAATTTCTCAGTTTTTTGCGGCGTGGCAATCTTCATCATAAGCACAATTTTTTCAAGCGTGTCAAGCAAGGTTTATGTGCAGAAAAGGATTAATGGCATTGCAGCGTATATTGCTGGTTTAATTTTGTTTTTAGTGTGTGCCGCTTTAAACATGGTGTTTGCGGCCAACCATTTTTATGTGCTGCTGTTGCTTGGAATGGCAAGCTTGCTGTGTTTGATCACTTTTATTCTTTGTCCGCTTATTGAATATCGCAACAAAGATGGCAGAGCGGTGCTGGGCAGGTTGCTGGGTTTGAAAAGATATATCGAACTTGCCGAAAAAGATAAGATGGAAAAGATGGTTAACGAAAACCCTGAACTATATTATGAAGTTATGCCTTATGCCTATGTTTTAAATGTTAGTGACGAATGGATTGAAGAATTTAATTTTGTCAAAAAAATTAACAGCAAAGAACGAAAAAACACCGCCATTGCAATCGGCGTGTTGGGCACTGCATTTATGTTAGGCGCGGGCGGTGAAATATTGGGCGGATTGTTAAGCCATCCACGCAGAAGCAATTTGCGCGGCAGGCGAAATCGAAGGCGAAGATAAAAAAAATAGAAAAAACACTTGATTATTTTTAATTTTTAATATAAAATAATCAAGCATGGAGGATTGGCTGAGTGGTTTAAAGCGGCGGTCTTGAAAACCGTTGATGTTAACAGCATCCGCAGGTTCGAATCCTGTGTCCTCCGCCATTGCATGGCGTCAGCACATGATAAAAAGGCTGGCGCCTTTTTCTTTGCTGATGCAAAGTCGAACCTGCTTCGCAGTCGGCCCTGTCTTTGCGAGTGGGGCTGGCAGGTTTGCGGCTCATTCGTGCAAGCCCGCCGCCGCTGCACCGAATCCTGTGTCCTCCGCCAATACTTGGCGTCAGCACATGGCGCGATGTCAGTCTTTTTCACTTATTACAGATAAAATTTTTGATATGTCTTCATCAAACAAGATTGTCTTTTGTTCAATCTCTTTTGGACATATGGCGTAATCTTTGTTAATTCTTATCAGGTGGGTGTGCTTATCTAAATACGGCATCTTTTTGAATGAGAACTTGATGATTGCGACACTTGCAAATTTTAAAACGCAAAACTTATTTGACTTTTATGGGATTAATTCTTACAATATATCTATGGAGGGAAACGATGACAATAGTTTTCAAAAAAGTATTTTTGCCAATCTTTGCGTGTCTGCTGTTGGTTGTTGGCGGCGTGCTGCTTACAGCATGTGGTGAAGAGCCTGAACAGCCAAAAACTTACAGCATAACACTGCCTTCGTCTAATGATTATGTTGTTGAGGCAGATAAACAGACCGCGCAAGAAGGGGAAAGTGTTACGCTGACAGTTACACTGAACAATGCCGAACTTGAAATTATTTCAGTTAGCGCAAATGATGAGGCTTGCGACCAGCAAAGTCAAGGCACATATGTTTTCACAATGCCGGCTGCGGATGTTGCAATCACTGTGCAAACACAGCAAATTCAAGAGGTTTATCAAAGCGGCATAGTTTCATGGGCAGAGGATGTGCCAACATATGTTTCGGCGGCAAATGACGGCGAAACATGGGGAACGGTTGATTTTGATTTTGTGTTGGATTATCAAATATATGGTGGATTGGAGGCAACCATCACATCAACCAACCAAGATGTTATTTCTAACGATGTGCTGGAAGACTTGCAGGTTACTTCAAGCAGCGCTTATCTTACAAGTGAGGGCGGGTTTACATTAAATTGCACCGATTTGCATCCAGGAACAACTTATTTAATTATGCAGTTAAAATCTGGTTCTGTTAGCGCGGTTAACGACACACTAATTAAAAAAGTGGTTGTTGTTGAATATGGAGAACTAGACCAGTATTACCAGCCTCAATTGTGGGATGCCAGCGTTACAGTGAATTTGCCAAGCAGCGATTTTGCTGAGTTTGGGAAAATCACGGTTCAGGTGAACGATATGGACCAGCCTTACGGAGTGTCAAATTCACTTGGTCTGTTTACATCCGAGTTGCAAGAGGGCAGTGAAAGTGTTACTTTGAACATTAAATATTTCAAAGGTCATGATGTTCATTTAAATGTTTATTTTTACAGTGATGAATACAGGCAAAACATGTTTTTTGATTTACCAGAAGTCGTAACTGGATTTGGTTCAAGCGAAACTGGGTTTAACACATACATTGATGGAGTGTTAAGTTTTGCTTACAATGGCGGAAGCATTTCAATCACGCCATATACAACAATTCATATGTAACTTAAAAAGCAGGCCTAGCCCTGCTTTTTTTGTGATTTGCTTTGAGAATTTTGTTTTAAGTTATATAATTTTGTTAGTTAGGAGGAATTCATGAAACTGACGAAAGAGGAAAAGGAAATTCTAAACGGCGCGCAAGGACAAACCAAAGCCAAGATTATGAAAACTCTTGTTGAGTTTGGCGATTTGTTTGGCGCCGAAAAGTTTGTGCCAGTAACCACAAACGGGCATTTGGTTACTTCGTTTGGAATAGGGCTGTTAAAACCTGTTTACAGAATTATGGACGAAATCATCGATGCAGGTTTAAAAACGCCATATCCGTTTACTGTTGACCCTCGCCCGATTGATTATAAAAATGTCAAGTGCGGGCTGCTGAATAAGTTGGTGTTCAGCAAAATCATGTATTCCCAGCAAAGCCACTATGAACAGCAACTTTCAAAAATAGGGCTTAAAAACAAAAACGCCTTCACCTGCACATGCTATCTTGACGAAGTTGGCAACACTCCAAAATACGGTGATGTGCTTTCATGGGCAGAGAGCAGTGCGGTGGTTTTTGCAAACTCGGTTTTGGGAGCAAGATGCAACCGTAACAGCGGTATGCTTGACATTTTCGGCGCTCTGCTTGGCAAGGTTCCGAAATTTGGGCTGCTTACCGATGAGGGCAGAAAAGCCGATTGGGTGATTGAAATTAAAACCAAAAAATTGCCAGAGGCGCAAATTTTGGGCAGTGCAATAGGCATGAAGGTGATGGAGCAGGTGCCTTACATAGTTGGGTTAGACAAATTTTTAGGCAGCGAACTTACCGATGATGTGATTTCATACCTTAAAGATTTTGGTGCTGCAACGGCATCAAACGGCGCGGTTGGGCTGTATCACATTGAAAATTTAACCCCAGAGGCAAAAAAATTAAAACAAAAACTTTTGAAAGATAAAGTTAAAAAATATGTGATTGACGATAAAGAACTTGAAAGAGTTTACAAAAGTTATCCAGTTATGTGGAAAAACAAGGATGCCAAACCTACGCTGTGCTTTATTGGATGCCCGCACCTTTCTTTCAATCAACTGATTGACTGGACTAAAAAGTTGCAGCAAAACCTTAAAGAGGCAAAAAGAAAAAAGGTTTGTGTGCGCACTGTCATGACGGCTGCGCCAGATGTGGTGGAAAAATTTAAGCAAATGCAAGAATATGCTTTGCTTATCAAAATGGGCGTTAAACTTTCTTCAATCTGCCCGTTGATGTACACCAACAACCCAATTGCGGGTGGCAAACCAATAATCACAAACAGCAACAAACTTAGAACTTATTCAAAGTCGAGATATTACAAAGATGACGAAATTGCAAAAATTATTTGTGGGGTGAAATAACATGGCAAAAAAGGTTTTTAAGGGCAGGGTGATTTGCCCAGGAGAATATCTAGGTGAGGCGGTTGTTTCAAGACAGGGCTTGAACACGCTTGCCACTTTTCAAAAATCCGCATTAAAAAACGCTAAACAAATAATTGGCTCCGATCAAAACAATCCAGATGTTTACGGAAAAAACCTGACAGGCATTGCGCTGGTTTTGCCGCAAACAATCGGCTCAACCACTGGCGGGCTGGTTATTCAAACAATATGCCAAATGGGCATTAATCCCGCGGCGCTACTGTTCAGCGAAGAGATTGATTCGTTGGCGGCAAGCGGAGTGATTCTTGCCAAAAACTGGGAGAACTCAAAAATAATCGCCATCGACAAACTTGGAAAAAACATTTTAAAAGACATTAAAACAGGCGACAAAATCTCCATTTCACAAGACGGCGTGGTTACGCTTTTGGATTAAAAAAGTGAAATATGAACAAAATTAAAAACTTTTTTAAGGATTTTAAAAAATTTATCAGCCGTGGAAACATCCTAGACCTTGCGGTTGCGTTGGTTGTGGGCACTGCTTTCACAAGCATAGTTACAAGCCTTGTGAATGACATAATCATGCCTTTCATCTGCGCTATATTTGGAACGGCAACCGTGGATGAACTTTTCTTTGTTGTAAACGGCGCAGAAATTTACTATGGAAGGTTTTTACAAGCGATAATTGATTTCTTGCTTGTGGCGCTTGTTTTGTTCTTGATTTTGAGGCTGGTGATGAATGCAAGCAACATGTTTAAACGCACGCTGAGCGAGCAGCCAACAAAACAAGAAAAGAAGATTTTAAAAGAGCAGGGCGTGAACATGAAAGATCACAAAGCCGTTATCGCTGCAACCAAAGAGTTGCGTGAGAAAAACGCACCAGCACCTGTTCCACCAAAGCCAACGCAGGAGGAACTTTTAACTCAAATTTTGGCGGAACTTAAAAAACAAAATGCTCCGCTTGAAAAAATTGAGGAAATTGACAAAGAAAATAAAGAAACGCTCAAAAATTGAGCGTTTTTTTGTTTTCAAACACTTGAAAAGAAATTATTTTTTTAGTATAATAATCATGCAAATATGCGGTTATGGCGGAATGGCAGACGCGCTAGGTTCAGGTCCTAGTGGAGGCAACTCCATGGAGGTTCAAGTCCTCTTAACCGCACCAGACAAGAATAATCCGAACCGATAGGCGAGGATTATTTTTGTTTGTACTCTTATTTCTTCACTTTTCGTTTTTCACTTTTCTTTTACACTCGGATTATTTTTGAAATAAGAAATAAAAAAGAAGAAAGAAAAGTTATAGGGGCATTAAAAGATAATCGCTAAATTCAAATCCGTATTTCTTTCTTTTTGTTTTGAAACTTGATAATTGTATGATATAATTGTTTTACAGTTAAAGAGGTAAATTTAATATGAAAGTTATTGTTGATAAAAGAACTGAATTTATAGGTATAATTTTGATGTTAAGCAAATATAATCAAAAATATGAATTTTTAAAAAATGCCTATTCAAATGAAGAATATATTAATGATATAATGCAATGGTTTAATAAATACAAAAATGACGAATTTATTAAATTGACTAATGAAATCATAGACAAATATGAAAATTTTAATTATGCGACACCTCTCGATTTAGTTTTGAGGTATTTTGATACAAATTTCAATC
>CALVTD010000017.1 GCA_944359935.1 uncultured Clostridia bacterium
TAACAGTCGCCTCCTAAGCGACCGATCTGGGCTCGATTCCCGCCGTGAACACCAAACAACGCTTTTTAGCGTTTTTTTATTTTTTTGCATAAAGATGCATAAAAATGTTTGCAATATTCAAAATGGTGTGATATAATTAGAACATCACTTTGGAGGAAAACATGCTGGAAACACTTGAAAAATTGGGCTTTTTAAGCACCGAGAATGGTCAAATCTCAAATCAAGACAAAATTATTTTATTACATATTTATAACTCAAAAATTAACGGCGAAAAGGTAAATGCGCAGCAAATTGCACAGGTTTTAGACACTGATGCAAGCGTTAGCGATGAGCAATTTGCTAGTCAAATTAAGGCTGCTCACAAAGTTTTGGCGGAAAGAAAGTTGCAAGAAGTGGATAATGAAAAACTTGGCTCTTCAAGGCTTTTTGAAAAAATGGAGGAGAGGGTTCAAGGTTTAAAAGGCGCTTTTGAGGAAAAGAAAATTGAATTTGAAACCATGCGGGGTGTTTTGGAAAATGAACAAAATTTTGATGCATTTTGCCAAAAAACCAATTTAAGCGCGAATAAGGATATGGTTAAAAAAGCATTGCAGAAAAAGTTTGATGACACAAAGGCAGATTATTTAAAACAAAAAGTTGGATGCCTTAGCGTTGGTGTTGATTTTGCCGCTTGGGCAGACGCAAGAGCGGGAAAATATTCGCTTGCACTTTAATTAAAAAATTAAGTAAAAACATTGCTTACAAGGCTAAGCAATGTTTTTTTAATTATTTTTTAAAAAGCTATTGACTTTTTAATGTGAAGTATGATATAACATTTCTCTGCTATTTTTTGTGCAATAATTTTTCATAACAACTATGTCGATCATGCTAAATTTAAAAGAGGAGAAATAATTTGGCAAGCATAATTAAATTTGAAAATATTTGCAAAAATTTTAAGGTGCCTCAAAAAGCAGAGGGGCGGTTTAAAATGATTAAAAACTTCTTTTGCAGAAAGCATAGAATTATTGAGGCCTTAAAAGATGTAAGTTTTTCGATTCAAGAAGGGGAAATTGTTGGCTACATTGGCCCAAATGGAGCGGGCAAGAGCACGACAATAAAAATTATGAGTGGCATTCTCACCCCAACCTCTGGAACTTGTGTTATTGACGGGCTTGTTCCATGGCAGAATAGAAAAACTTTTGTAAAAAATATTGGTGTTGTTTTTGGTCAGCGCTCCCAACTTTGGTGGGATGTGCCGGTTATAGATAGTTTTGAGTTGCTTAAAGATATTTACAAAATCCCTGACGACAAATATAAAGAGACGTTGCAATTATTGAATAGTGCTTTGAATATTGAAGATCTTTTAGGCAGGCCACTGCGTCAACTTTCGTTGGGGCAAAAAATGAAATGTGAATTGGCAGCCTCGCTGCTTCACAGACCTAAAATTTTGTTCTTAGATGAGCCAACAATAGGGTTAGACGCTATAACAAAACTTGCTGTTAGAGATTTTATAAAATACATAAATAAAGAGTGGGGCACAACAATTATATTGACCACCCATGATATGAACGATATTGAAGCGCTCACCAATAAGATTATTTTGATTGGTAAAGGAAGAATTCTTTATCAAGGAAGTTTTGAAAAAATTAAAGAAAAATACTCTGACGAAAAAACCATTGAAGTGGAGTTTGCAAAGGATTATAACAAAGTCTCTCTTGCAGGCTATAAAGTCATTGAGCACAATCTTAGATTTGCCACTTTAAAAACATTGCCAAACACAAAATTTCATACTACCGATTTTATAAATCAAATTTCTAAAAAATATGAGGTTGTCGACTTTCAAGTCTCATCATTAAGCGTTGATGAAATTTTAGCGAAACTTTATAAAGAATATGAGTTATAAGGAGAGGAATAAGCAGTGAAATCTTATTGGGGCATATTTAAGATGGAATTTAAAGGAGAATTGCAATATCGTGCCAAGGCTTTATCTGGAATTGCAACTCAACTTTTTTGGGGATTGTTACAAATTTACCTTTACACTGCTTTTTTAAACTCAGGTTCTGTGGATGGTTTTTCAATTTCGCAGATGGTTTCTTACATTTGGCTTGGTCAGGCGTTTTTTGCATTGAGATATGTTACCATGCCAAAACGAGTGGGAAAAGAAATTGTAAATGGCAATGTGTGCTATAAGTTTGTCAGGCCGATTAACATCTATAATCAATGGTATGTGGAAGGAATTGGCCAAAAATTTGCAGCAACTTTGCTTAGATTTTTGCCGATTATCGTGATTGGCTTTTTGCTGCCTGGAAATCTTTCTTTGAGTTTGCCGGTTAGCGTTGGCGCCTTCTTTTTGTTTTTGTTCGGTTTGATTTTAGGGCTGCTCATGAGCCACGCTTTTGCAATGCTCGCCGTTTACTTAACATTTAAAACTTTGTCTGAAAAAGGTTCCATAGGAATTGTATCTGCAATTGTTAACATGTTTGGCGGGCTGTTTATTCCGCTGCCGTTGCTTCCTCAGGCGCTGCAAGATGTGCTGAAATATCTGCCATTTAGTTTTATTACAGACCTACCTTTGCGAATTTATATAGGTAATGTGGGGATTGTTGATGGGCTAGTTCTTATGGCGATAGGGGTTGTGTGGCTGATTGCAATCATAGCGATTGGCAAGTTGTTGATTGGCGGCGCACTCAAAAAAACCGTGGTTCAAGGAGGTTAAAATGCTGTATAAAAACTATGTAAAAATGCATTTAAAATCTTCATTTGAGTATCGTTTTAACATGATGTTCATCTCCGTTAATCAACTTTTGATTATGGTTGGAGAAATTTTGACGGTCTATCTTCTATTTTTGCAATTTGAATCCGTTGCCGGTTGGACCTTTTACGAAGCACTTTTAATGTTGGGTGTGATTTACACTGTTTATTCTACCGTTGAAATGTTTGCCCGTGGCTATGACGAGTTTCCAAAATTGGTGCAATCGGGAGAACTTGATCGTTTTTTAATTAGGCCAGTCAACATTCATTATCAAATTTTTGGTTCACGTGTTGAATTTACTAAAATTCCAAGAATTCTTTTAGGGATTGTTATAAGCGTTATTGCACTTACAAACTTGGCGGTTGACTGGACTGTTTGGAAAGTGTTGGTGCTTATAGCAACTTATGTTT
Organism: uncultured Clostridia bacterium; assembly: GCA_944359935.1. Lineage (GTDB taxonomy): Bacteria > Bacillota > Clostridia > Christensenellales > UBA1242 > Caccovivens. The sequence continues at coordinate 3,142 of CALVTD010000017.1, forward strand.
GTGGCATGTTTGTCATTTTTGGTTTATTTTTGTTAAATGCAGGTGTCAGCATATTTACAATTGAAAATTTGGAATTTTTAAATATCATTACCAATGGAAGCAAAGAGTTAGCATATTATCCAATCAACATCTACGCAAAATGGCTGGCAAGAATTTTTACGTTTATTATACCTATTGCTTGCTTTAATTATTTGCCACTGTCGTTTATCATGGAAACGGGAAGTGTGCCCATGTGGCTATGTGGAGTTGCACCTTTGTTTGGTATGCTTTTTGTTGTGCCGTGCTTGCTGTTTTTCAGTATGAGTTTAAAACATTACAAAAGCACGGGAACTTAATTATGCTTGCTTGAAGCATTAGAATTTTGAAATTTAGCATTTATTTACTTTAAAATCTTAGTAAAATCGCTTGACAAAAGGCTTTATTATATATAAAATATAGAAGTCGCAAAAATTCGAGCGGTTTTTTATTTATATTAGCCCCATAAATAAAAGGCGTTTGGTTGTTTGCAAAATAATATTATAGGAAGGAATTTTATGAAAACTTTTATGGCAAAACCGTCTGAAATTGAAAGAAAATGGTATGTCATTGATGCAGCAGGACTTCCACTTGGAAGACTTGCAAGTGCAGTGGCTGATATTTTGACGGGTAAAAATAAAACAATCTATACACCACATGTTGACACTGGTGATTTTGTTATCGTTTTAAACAGCGATAAAATTGTGCTTACAGGCAAAAAACTTGAAAAGAAAAAACTTATTTGGCACACTGGCTACATCGGTGGCTTGAAAGAAGTTGGATACGACAAACTCATGGCTGAAAACTCTCCAAAAGCAGTTGAAAAAGCAGTGAAAGGCATGTTGCCAAAAACTTCACTTGGAAGAAAACAATTCACAAGACTTCATGTTTATAAAGATGCTGAGCACAATCATGAGGCTCAAAAACCTGAGCAAATAGTTGTAAAAGGAGCAAGAGTATAATGGCTGAGAAAAAAGAAGTAGTTAAAAAACCTAGCAACGAATTCATTGCAACTGGCAGAAGAAAAAGTTCTGTTGCAAGGGTTAGAATGCAAACTGGAAAGGGCGTAATCACTGTTAACGGCAGAGAGATTGGTGAATATCTTCAAAGAGATACGCTTTTGTTGGTTGCTCTTCAACCACTTGAACTTACTGGCACAAAGGATAAGTTCGACATCCGCATCAAATGTGATGGCGGCGGAATTTCTGGCCAGGCTGGTGCTATTTGCCACGGTATTGCAAGGGCACTTGTTAAAGCAAATGAAACATTCAAGGCTGAACTTAAAAAAGCAGGCTTTTTGACAAGAGACCCAAGAATGAAAGAAAGAAAGAAATATGGCCTCAAAAAGGCTAGAAAAGCACCTCAATTCAGCAAGCGTTAATATTATAAAAATAGACCTTTATTTGGTCTATTTTTTGCTTATTTGGAAAATATAGTTAAAAACGGAGGAAGCATATGCTTTATGACATCATCATCGTTGGCGCAGGCCCGGCAGGGCTTACTGCGGCAATTTATGCAAAGAGGGCAAACAAAGAGGTGCTTGTTGTTGAGCGCGGGCTGTATGGCGGACAGGTGGCAACAATAGGCGAGGTTGAAAACTATCCAGGTTTCTTAAACATTCAGGGCGGAGAACTTGCCGACACATTTTATTCGCAAGCAAAAAAACTGGGAGTTAAGTTTGTTCATGACAGCATGGTTGACTTAAAAAATTCAAATTTAATCAAACAGGTTGTTTGCAAAAAATCAACTTATGAGGCCAAGGCGGTGATTTTGGCACTTGGCAGCATGTCGAGAGAACTTAATGTTGAGGGCGAAAAAAGGTTTATCGGCAGTGGAGTAAGTTACTGTGCAACCTGTGATGGTGCGTTTTTTAAGGATAAAGATGTGGCGGTGGTTGGCTCTGGCGACAGCGCGGTTGCGACTGCACTTTATTTGAAAAACATCTGCAAAAGCGTGTGCATAATTTCAAAATATCCCGAGCTTAAATTAAAGGCATATCAACCAAATGTTTTGCAGCGACTTAAAGATGTTAAAATTTACTATTCCTCCAATGTGCAAAGCATTGTTGGCGAAACAAAGGTGGAGACTGTGATTTTGGACAGCCAAAAAGAAAGCATCAAAGTTGACGGCGTGTTTGTAACCATTGGCAGAAAGCCAGACACCGAATTTTTAAAAGGCAGTGTGGAACTTGACAAGTTTGGCTACATTCAAACCGACGCTCTATGCCACACATCCATGCCAGGCGTTTTTGCCTGTGGTGATGTTTCCACAATCAAACTTAAACAAATTGTAACCGCAACTTCCACGGGCGCAATTGCAGCAACTGAGGCGTTAAATTATATTGCCGAACAGGCTGAATAGCCCTAAATTAGCGGGAAATAAAAAATTTTTTAATTTTAGATATAAATTTATAACTTTATAAAAGGAATTTTGAATTTCGCCGAGTATATAAAGGATAGAAGGTTTTTTAAGAGGTAAAATTGAACGGTAGTAATAGGGGATTTTCGCCAGATTGGCTGGACGAGTTAAAACGCAAAAATGACATCGTCAGCATAGTATCAAAATATGTTCCGTTGCAACAGAGGGGTAGTAAGTATTGGGGGTGTTGTCCATTCCACCATGAAAAGACCCCATCTTTTTGTGTTGACCAATATGAGGGGTTATATCACTGCTTTGGCTGCAAAGAGGGCGGCGATGTAATCACCTTTGTTGAAAAAATTGAAAGTTGCGATTTTCAGGATGCAATTCAAAGGCTGGCTGAAAATGCCAAAATGGAAGTTCCGCAAATCAGTGGTGATGAGGGCATCATCAAAAGAAAAAAACAAAAAGACACAATTTTAAAAATTTTGGATGCAGCGGCAGAGCATTATCATCAAAACATCTACAAGCCAGAGGCTAAAAAGGCGCAAGATTACATAAAGACGAGAGGGTTCACGCGCCACGAACTTGAAGATTTTAAAATTGGTTATTCATTAAACTGGAACGAACTGATTAACTTTCTTTTAAAGCAGGGCTTTTCTAAAAGCGATTTACTTGCCTCCGGCGTTGCCCAAAGCAAGGAAGAGGGCAGGCTGTATGACGCCATGGGTGAAAGATTGGTTTTTCCAATTTTCAATTCCTTTGGTGAGTGCATTGGCTTCACTGCCAGAGCGCTTGAAAAAACCGATTTTGCCAAATATAAAAACACCGCCGAAACCATGGTGTTTCAAAAAGGAAAAGTTGTTTTTGGCATGCACCTGTTAAAACGCCTTAAACAGGAAAAAGGATTAAACAACATCATCATTGTGGAAGGGCAGATTGATGTTATATCCATGCATAGGGCGGGCTTTAAAAACACAGTTGCATGTTTGGGCACGGCTGCAACCAGCGACCACGCGCGGGAACTTAAAAAACTTTGCGATGAAGTTATTCTCTGCTTTGACGGCGATGAGGCCGGGGTTAAAGCAACGCTAAGGTCGATTGACATTTTCAGGAATGCTGGCTTCAAAGTTAAAATTGCGTGTCTGCCAAGTGGACAAGACCCAGACGAGGTTTTAAAACAAGAGGACGGCAGGCAGCAGATGGAACAGATTATTCAAAATGCCAAACCGATTATGGATTATTACATCGACCTTGAACTTGAAAAGTTTGACCTGAATAAGCCAGAAGAAAAAGCCGAGTTTGTGCAAAATGTTTTGGACAGGCTTAAAAACTTCTCGCAGCCAGAGCAAGAGGCTTACATTTTTAAGATTAGAGATTTAACCGCTGTTCCTGTTGATTCGCTTAGGCGAAGTTTGGGCATAAATATCATGCCAACCTTTGAAAAACAGCAAAACCCAGTTTTAGTTAACCGAATAAATGGCAACAAAAGAGCTGAAACATTTATTTTGGCGTCAATACTTCATAAAAAAGACTTTGTGCCGAATTCTATCAATTACAAAAAATTGATTGACGGCAGGGATGAAGAAATTGACCTTATTGCTTCCACCCAGCGCGTTTCCACATTGTTTGATAAAGTGGATGTGGAAAATCAGCCGTTTTGGCAAGATTTGATTTATTTTAATTTTGCTGAGGCAAAAGGCAATGAAAAACAATATTTTGACGAGTGCGTTTGGGCGCTTGCAGAGGAAAAACTTAAACAGCAAAAAGATGAACTTATGCTTGAATATAAAAACTCGCAGGATTTAAACCAAAGAAGAAGTTTGCTTATCCGCGTGCAGGAAGTGGATAAAAAAATTAGAGAAAAAAATTTGGAGGATTTTTATGCTTGATAAAAAAGTTGAGGCTGAATTTAAAAGAATTGTGGACCTTGCCCAGAAAAAAGGCTCAGTAAATGAGGATGACATATTTTATAAAATTTTAAAATATGATGTTTCGCCGGACGATGTTCGCCAGTTTATTGACAGGCTGGAAGAGCAGGGCATCAGGGTTATTCGCACTAACGACGATGACGACATGGGCAAAGATGATTTCACCGACCTTATGCCAGAATATGGCGTGGACGACCCTGTTAAAATCTATCTTAAAGATATTGGCAAAGTTCCGCTTTTAACCGCTGATGAAGAGCGTGAACTTGCGCAAAGAATTGTTCAGGGCGATGAATATGCCAAAGCAAAATTCTGCGAGGCGAATTTGAGGCTTGTTGTAAGCGTGGCAAAAAAGTGGGCGTCAAGGGCTTCGAGTTTGTCATTTTTGGACCTTATTCAAGAGGGAAATTTGGGCTTGTTGAAAGCGGTGGAGAGGTTTGATTACTCCAAAGGCTTTAAATTTTCAACATACGCAACTTGGTGGATTCGTCAATCCATCACTCGTGCGATTGCTGACCAATCAAGAACGATAAGAATTCCTGTGCACATGGTGGAAACCATCAATAAAGCCCAGCGCGTGATTAGGCAACTTACGCAAAAACTTTGCCGCGAACCTACCACCGAGGAAATCGCAAAGGAAATGGGCTTGCCAGAGGCTAAAATCATCGAAATTCAAAAAATTGGGCTGGACCCTGTTTCGCTTGAAACGCCAATAGGTGAAGAGGAAGACAGCAAACTTACCGACATCATCGTGGACGAAACAGTTAAATCACCAATGGAAGTTGCCACACAGTCGTTGCTTAGAGAGCAGTTGCTTGCAGTGATAGACACCCTTACTCCAAGAGAGCAAGAGGTTATCAGGCAGCGTTATGGCCTAAAAGACGGCAGGGCAAAAACTTTGGAAGAAGTGGGCAAAGAATTTAAAGTTACAAGGGAAAGAATTCGCCAAATTGAAGCAAAAGCGCTTAGAAAACTTAAACATCCAAACCGCAGCAAAAAACTTGCCGATTTTATGGATTGATGATACAATAATTTTAAGGAGAAAATAATGGAATTAAACGCAATATTAGCATATCAAGACGTGGATAAACAACTGTTTAATCTTGAAAAAGATTTGGCAAAAAATCCTTACAAACTCAAATGCAACGCCTTAAATCAAACCGCAAAAGATTCGCAAGTTAAATCAAGCCAACTTGAAGAGCAGGCGGGAAGCATTTTAAGCGAGATGGAAGAACTTAAAAAAACCATTTCTTCAACAAAAAAACATGGCGAGGAGCTATTAAAAAAGGATGTTACAAAACTTTCTGCCGATGAGATTAGTGAAAATCTTGCCACAAAAGATAAGGTTTTGCAAAACTTATCACTGCTTGACAAAAGGCTTACAAAACTTGCTGAAAGCATAAATCAAGTGCTTGCTGAATTCAATAAAACCATAAAAAATTATAACGAAGCCAAAGCACAATATCAAAAATATAAAGCCGCATATGATGAGGTGGCTAAACAGCAACAGCCTAAAATTGACGCTTTGAAAGGGCAACTGCAAAATCTTGCCAAAACAGTGCCACAAGAGACAATGGAAATTTACAATAAAAAGCGCGCAGATAAAATTTTCCCAGTTTTTGTTGAGGTTATGGGCAATAACTGTGGAAGATGCAGAATGGAACTTTCAGCATCGGCGCTTTCAAAACTTAAAAGCGAGCATATTTTAACCTGTGAAAATTGCAGAAGCATAATATATTCAAAATAAAAATATCGGGGGAGCCCGATATTTTTTTGTCATATTTTGTAAGTAAATAAATTCAATTTGCTTGACTATATTTTTTTAATTTTGTTATACTAATAATGAAATTTTATGAGGATAAGATTTCTTAAATTAAGGAGCGCGAATATGTTAAAAAAAAGTGGAAAATTTGTGCCAAAATGTCGCCTTGGGGGGGCAACTTTGCAGTCTAGCCTCTCAAACCGAAAGAAACTTCTTATCCTCATCATCTCATGCATAACAATTTGCGCACTTGTTTTGGGCGTGGTTTTTGGCGTTGTATTTAGCAAACGCTCGAACGAATTGGTAACCACAGTCGCTGAACCTACATCGACCGATTTTTGGATTGATGATGAAAGTTATTACAACACTAAATTTGAAGGGGCTGGAACTCAAAGCAGCCCATATTTGATTGAAACTGCCGAACAACTGGCAGGGCTTTCTTATCTTGTTTATAATGGAATTGGAACAAGTTCCAGTAACTCTTATTTTAATAGGATTTATTTTAAACAAACCGCTAACATTGACCTGTCTGCACATTATTGGCAGCCAATAGGCATTTTATATAATCGCTCCAACTCTTCTACAAACAGATATTTTGGTGGAAATTATGATGGGGATGGTTACACCATCTCAGGTCTTTTCACGCCGGCCGGTTCCACAAACGCTTACTCATATCAAGGGCTGTTTGGTTGTATATACAACGCGGAGATTAAAAATGTAATTCTGGTAGATTCATATGTGCGTGGTTATAATTATGTGGGCGGAATTGTAGGTTCTTCTTCCGTAGGTTCATTTAACTCTGCTAATATCATCAATTGCGAGAACCAAGCAACAGTTGAAGCGAGCAATCAATCTGCGGGTGGCATAATTGGATCGGCAGGCTCCTCTACTGATATACTGTATTGTGTCAATTCCGGAAGTATATCATCTAATGGAAGCCGGTATGGCAGTACGGGAGGAATATCTGGCGGCGGCAGCAGTGAAAGCAGCGTTGAAAATAGTTATAATACAGGAGAAGTAACGGGCAGTGGTATAGGAGTTGGCGGCATAATAGGGTTCGGTTCTGCGAATAATTGCTATAATTTAGGCACAATTTCAGGCACAGCAACCAATATAGGCGGCATAACAGGCTCGGGCTCTGTTACTGATTGTTTCAATTTGGGCAGCGTGAGCGGCTCTCAAAATGTTGGCGCTATAAGAGGTTCAACCACTGGAACAATAACAACTTCTTATTACGGCGGGGCAAGTGCAAACCTTGGTCCAACAGGTGGAAGTGCGGTTGACGAAAATTATCTTTTATCGAACTTAGAAACTTTGGCAAAGCAACAAACATTTTTTCAAAATATAGACTACTGGACAAACACTTGGGATTTTGAAACCACATGGAAAATTGACAGCAGTTTAAACAATGGCTTTCCAACTTTTAGAGAGGAAGATGAAAAAGCGGTTTATGAATTTTGGGTTGACGAAGGCAACTACACCTACACATATGCAGGTGGCTCTGGAACAGAACTTGACCCATATTTAATTGAAACGCCACAACAATTGGCGGGTCTTTCAGCATACATTTTCTATAATCAAACTAGTGGCACAAGCATCACTCATTTTGATGATGTATACTTTAAACAGACTAAAGACATCGACCTGTCTGCTTATTACTGGCTGCCAATTGGTACATCTGGCACTTTGTTTGCGGGCAACTATGATGGTGGAAACTTTGAAATCACAGGAATTAGAAATTTTCAATTAGATAAAGTTGAATATGAAGACTATTATTCCAGCGGCGGGTTGTTTGGCGGAATTCAAAATGCTGTAATACAAAACGTGATCGTGGCAGACAGTGAAATTAGAGGCAGTGGTGACATAGGCGCAATCGTAAATTACGGCTCAGGCACTATAATCAATTGCGTAAATTTGAGCAGCGTAGAAGGCAGCGGATTATATGTTGGTGGCATTATTGGAGTGGCTGTAGACATGAGTGGAAGCAGCGGTTCTAATTATTCTACTGTTATAAATTGCCGCAACGAAGGAAACATAACAGGGCAGAGTACAACAGGAGGTATTGCCGGTTCAGCGATAGTAATAAATTGTGTTAATACTGGCAACATACAATCTAGTCGTAGCGCTGGCGGCATAGCAGGATCAGGAACTGTTAGAAGCAGTGTAAACGAAGGAACTGTTACATCTACTACAACTGCTGGTGGAATTATTGCAAGCGGTTCGGCTTACAATTCATATAATACTGGTACTATAACAGGAGAATATGCTGGTGGGGTTGTTGGTACAAGTGGAGATACAGTGGAAAACTGCTATAATCTTGGAGATGTAAATGGCACAACTTACGCAGGAGGCATTTGCGGAACAGGCACTTCTGTTTCTATAAATCATGTATATAATACTGGCAATGTGACAGGTGGACAAAACGCTTTAGTGGGTGGTGTTTTTGGCGGAAGAGATGATTCAGGGCGATCCACAATTTCAAACGCTGTAAATATTGGACAAGTAACTGGCGGGGTAAACGCATCTGGAATTTCGGGAAGCGCAAATTTTACTACTGTGAACAACAGTTATTATGGTGGCAATTGTGCAAATATTGGAGCAGTTAATGGTGCAGACACCGACACAAGCGTGTATAGTGACACTTTACTTGCTGATGCAGCAACCCTATCATGGTATGAAGACAGTTCTATGTGGACAGAAATATGGGATTTTGAAAATACATGGGAGTTTGTTGGCTCTGCTTCGCTTCCAACTTTGATTGCGTCAAATTGGTCGCAAAGCGCAAGTTTAGACACTTCATTTTCAGGCTCTGGAACGCAATCTTCGCCATATCAAATTTCATCAGCAGAAGAGTTGGCAGGATTGGCTTCACTTGTTAACAGCGGAAATACAAGATATAACGCTGCTTATTATGTTCAAACCGCAGACATTGATTTAAGCGCAAGCAATTGGGTTGCAATTGGAACAAGCAGCAATCCTTTTGCAGGGCATTATGATGGCGGCAGGTTTCTAATTACTGGATTAAACCTTGCTGGCAATGCAGATTCGGTTAGCCCATATTCATACAAAGGTTTGTTTGGATATGTGCGCGGCACTGAGGGAGCAGTGGCTGAACTTTCAAACATTGCGATAACTGGCGACAGTGTTTCAGCAAAAAACTATGCAGGAGCGCTTGTGGGATATGCGGAATATGCAAACATTCAAAATGTTTATTCCAGTATAGATGTTGCAGGTGTTAACTATGTCGGCGGACTGGTTGGGTATGCAAGCAATGTAACGATAACCAACAGTTATAATAAAGGCAGTGTATCAGGTGAAGAAAATGTTGGCGGTTTAATTGGTGGAACTGCGGCAAGCACGATAACAAATGTTGCAAACTTTGGCTCTGTAACTGGAACAACCAATGCCGGCGCTATTATTGGCGAAAATACTGACGCAACTCTTTCTTATGCATACTATGGCGTGAATTGCGCGTTGAATACGGCAGTTGGTTCCGGTGAAGGCACAGCAACAAATGTTGATTCTTCATCAGCGACAAGTCAAACTTGGTGGGAAACATCTTCAAATTGGGATGCAACCTATGCTTGGGATTTTGCAAGCACATGGACAATCATTTCAGCACTTAATGACAGTTTGCCTGTTTTTGCGGGCAGTTACAACAGAACCCTAACTTTAACAGACACTGATGGAGTTATTCCTGTGGAAGAAGGCTGGGATGGAAGTGGCAGAACCGTGTTTAAAATGGTTGTGGCAAATCATGCGATTGGGCAGTTGCCAACTCCAACATTGGAAGGTTTTATTTTTGAAGGATGGTTTACGGACCCGAATGCCGGAGAAGAATACACCGCTGACAGCATAATGCCAATGACCGATTTAACTTTATATCCTCATTGGACCATTGATTCATGGAAATCACATGCTTCAAGCAGTCTGGTTTATGAAAACGGGAATTATCTAATCTCCTCTGCGGAGGACCTAGCGTTTGTTTTACAACAAGTTTCACTTGGCAACCAAACATATATGACTGCAAGTTACTTGCAAACAGCAAACATTGATTTAACCGGTTATTATTGGGAGCCAATAGGCACAGCAGAAAATCCATTTAAAGGCAATTATGACGGCGGCGAATTTACAATATCAGGCATCAGTTTGTATAGATGGGCGCCATTGACAGAAGAAGAATTGAATTCGGTAACAAATAATCTCCAGGATTTAATGAATGAATATTCAGGCTTATTTGGCTATGTGGTTGGCGACAGTGAAGAAAATAGGTTGCAGTTTAAAAATATTGGTATTACAGATTCAAATATTTCAGCATGGAACATTGCTGGTGCAATTGCAGGTTATGCTGAAAATGTTGCATTTGAAAATTGCTATAACGCCGCAACCGTTACTGCATATGCAGGTGTTGGCGGGCTGGTTGGCGCAGCGGTTAATTGCACTTTTTTTGAATGTTGGAATGAAGGCGATGTTGGATATTATCCAAGCATGGAAGAGTCTGGCTCTGGAAATCTAGGCATAGATGTTTATATGAAAATGTCAAATAGAGCAGGCGGACTTGTAAATAATTTAATAAACAGTTCGATTGACAGATGCTATAACGAAGGTGAGGTGCAAGGAGGATCAGCAGGTGGTTTAGCGAATATTACTGATTATAATACTGGTTATGGCGAATATCCTTCTTCAATCACCAACAGTTATAACACAGGGCATGTTTATGGAATGCTGAATATTGGTGGAATTATGGCAGCATCATCTTCAAACACTTTGATAGATAACTGCTATAACACTGGCAACATTGAAAGTTATTTAGGCGGCGGCGGTATTGTAGGGGCAAACTATTCTTCAACAATCACAAATTGTTATAACACTGGAATGGTTACTGGGCAAACTGGCGTGGCTGGTATATCTGGCACCAACAATGGATTTAATGCAAACATTTCCAACTGCTTCAATACTGGTGCGGTTGGTGTGCTTGGCGAAGATGGTGGTATTTTTAAGATTCTTGGTGGCGGCATAGTCGGCAGCAATCAAACAAGCCAAGGGGCATCTGTCTCTAATTGTTACTATGGTGGCAACGCAAGTTCTCAATTGGGAGGAGTGCAGGGCGGCGATGTTGCCGGCCAAGCAGAATATTTGCCAACGCTTGCTGAGGATGCCACAACAGAGGATTGGTTCCAAAATGAATCGGTGTGGAACCCTGATTATCCATGGAACATAGGTGAAGACTGGTTTATTGTGGATGGCTATCCAACTTTGGAAGCGCCTATCACATGGCTTGATGACCCAAGTTATTATGATCATGAATATGCAACTGGAAACGGCTCGGAAGGCAATCCGTATGTGATCACATCCAACAAAGAACTTGCCGGCATGGCATATTTGTTGCTCAATTACAATGATGTTTATAAAACCAAGCATTTCAAACTCGCGGCGAATGTTGATATGAGCGAGTATTTCTGGGTGCCAATTGGCACAACCAACGCTCTTGCCTTCGCGGGGCACTTTGATGGCGGAAATTATACCATAACTGGGCTGAGAACATATGCAGGATGGGACGGCGTTGGCTTATTT
>CALVTD010000018.1 GCA_944359935.1 uncultured Clostridia bacterium
TTTTATGGATGACTTTGTTAAAAGCCTGAGTAAGTTTGACGAGGTGATTTTGTTTAAAACTTTTTCTGCACGAGAAAAGGAGCAGTGCGAAGTGGAGGTTAAACTTGTTCATCTTCTTGCAGAGCATAAAAAAGTTATCATGTTCTATGATGTTAACGCGCTGACAAACAAACTTAGTTGCTATCACGATGACGCCATAATTTGCATAATGGGCGCGGGAAATTTGCCCGAACTTTTGCAAGAGCGAAAATTTATTTGGAGAGTTTGATTTTTTTGGCTATAATCATAGCAAAGGAAATAAACATGAGAGCAGTTACTACATCAGCATTTGGAGTTAGAGCGCCAATCATTAGGCCGGGTGACAACCTTGTTAAAATAACAGCGGATTGTGTGCTTGAAGCCGCAAAACAAAATGGGCTTAAATTAAAGGATAAAGATATTGTTGCCGTAACCGAGGCGGTTGTTGCAAAAAGCCAAGGCAATTTTGCAAGCGTTGATGATATTTCAAAAGAAGTTGCAAAAAAGATGGGAAAAGGCAAGGTGGGCTTGATCTTTCCAATTTTATCACGCAATCGTTTTTCGCAAATTTTAAGGGGAATTGTTGGCGGCGTTGACGAGCTTATCATTCAACTTTCCTATCCGTTTGACGAGGTGGGCAATCCGCTTGTTTCCATCGACAAACTTTACGACCTTGGCCTGCATAATTTTAATCAAGATTTCACCAGCCAGCAGTTCTATAAACTGGTTGGCAGCGTTGAGCATCCGTTCACTGGCATTGACTATATTGAGGCATATTCAAAAATTTGTGGTGATAAGGCACAAATAATTTTAAGCAATGACCCTTGCGAAATTTTGAAACACACAAACAAGGTTATATGTGCAGATATTCATTCAAGAAAGCGCAATAAAAAATTGCTTCTTGCAAGCGGAGCAAAAAAAGTTATTTGCCTAGACGAAATTTTAAACAAAAAATCTGCTAAGCACGGCTATCATGAGCAGTTTGGTGTGCTAGGCTCTAATATGTCCAGCGATGGCACAATTAAATTGTTCCCACGAAACTGCCAAAAATTTGTTGACGCATTGCAGGTGGAACTTAAAAAACGCACTGGGCTAAACTTTGAGTGCATGGTTTATGGTGATGGTGCGTTTAAAGACCCTGTTGGTGGCATTTGGGAACTTGCTGACCCTGTTGTGAGCCCAGCGTTTACAGAAGGGCTTAAAGGCACGCCGAATGAAATTAAACTTAAATATGTTGCCGACAACCAAATTGCTTCTTTAAATGGTGAAGAAGCGGTTGATGCAATGAAGGATATAATAAAAAATAAGAATAAAAATTTAAAGGAAGATAACTCCTCACTTGGCACAACTCCAAGGCGATATACCGACCTTGTTGGCTCGCTTTGCGACCTTGTCAGCGGCAGCGGCGACAAGGGCACGCCGATTGTGCTTATCACAGGCTATTTTGATAATTACGCAACAGAATAACCGCATTTTGCGGTTTTTTTGTATTAAAAAGCAAAGTAAAAGCATGCTAAAAGCATGTATTACAACTATCACGCGATGGCAAAAAGGTTAATTAAAGAGGGCAGGCTGGTGGGCTATGAAATTGTTGAAAGTTATCATGGAATTTCGCCTGCCTTGGTTTTGTATTTTGATAATCACGCCCCAATGCCAATCAGGCAGCATCGTTGGGGCGAATATTTTGCCATATTTAACGAATTATATGGAAAAAACCCATAAAACCCTTGCTTTTTTTAATTATTTTTGATAAACTTACAAAGTCGTTAGTTTGGTCCCTTGGTCAAGAGGTCAAGACGCCGCCCTCTCACGGCGGAATCAGGGGTTCGATTCCCCTAGGGACTACCAGGAAAAAAGGAGTTGATAAAGTTCAATTCTTTTTTATTTTGATTTAGCAGGGGAATCGAACCCAACAATAAGTACTAACCTTTATCTGCAAAGCCGAGCGAAATTAAAATTGCTCGGTTTATTTCTTTCATCTTGCCGTCTTCAAGAACGGTTATTTTTTCTCGCAAACGGCGTTTATCAAGTGTGCGAATTTGTTCAAGCAGGGCAACACTATCCTTTGGCAAGTGATATTTTTCAGCGGAAAGTTCAATGTGGGTGGGCAATTTTGCTTTGTCAAGTTTGCTTGTGATGGCAGTTACTATCACAGTAGGGGAATATTTGTTTCCAACGTTATTTTGAATGATTAAAACAGGCCTAATCCCGCCTTGTTCACTGCCAACAACGGGGCTAAGGTCTGCCATATAAATCTCTCCTCGTTTAACGCTGTTTGTCTCCATCGCTCCTTTCCAAATCATATAAATCGGCACTTTCAAGTTGCCTAAGTTCGTCTAAAACTTCTCTTGGCAAAAGAAAATCCCTCTTCCTTAGCAGTTTATGCGGTTTGTCAAAAGAAGTTTCCATCAGCGCAAATTTCGCTAGGTCTCCATGTTTTTCTTCAAAAACTTTAACCGCTTTGTCAAGTTTCGTTTTAAAAGTGTTTTTCTCGCTCATTTTATTAACCTCTTTTAAGCCGTTTATTCTTTTTTAGATTGAGAATAATGCCGAATTATATGCGTTTGCCGCTTGCGAAGTTTGTCTAAATTTATCAAAATTTTTAGATAAAAATTTTCTAAGCGTATAATAATAGTAATAAATAATCTAAACTTACAAGTATGGAAAGAGATGTTTTCAACAAAAGGCTGAAAGATTTGAGGTTGGAGGTTGGTTTAACACAAACCGAACTGGCAAAAAGAATTGGCGCCACTCAAAGGCAGGTGAGTTTTTGGGAAAGCGGACAAATTGAGCCCAACATTTTTTGGCTGATTAAACTTGCTGATTTTTTTGATGTGCAGATTGATTATTTGGTGGGAAGAATTTAACCTAAAATAGGGTTAAAGTTTTTAAATTGATTGCAATTTAATTATGGTTTACTAAATTGGCAAAATTTTATATTCTTAAAGGGTAGTAGGGAAGAATTGCAAACAAAAGATAACATTAAATTTAAGATTAACTTCCGTCCACTTGTTGTGGTTTTTTTAAGTCTGCTTTTAGGGATTATCTGCGCAAGAAAACTTTATTCTGGCGACGGTGTTTACATTGCTTTGATTGTTATTGTGTTTGTAAGTTTAATAATTTATGGCTGCATCAAGTGTAAGTATGTTTTGCTGCTTTTAACGGCAATATCTTTCTTTGTTGGAAATGGCCTTTATTTTTTAAACTACAACAGTTTTATGGGTAAGGAATATCAAAACGCTGATATTTCTGGCAGGGTTTGCTATGTTGAATATGATGCTGATAGTTCTCGCAGCACGCTTACGCTTGAAAATGTTGTGGCAGACGGAGAAAGCGTTAGCAATGTTTATTTAACAATTTACAACACCTCAGGCGGAGATTTTGAACTTGGGGATGTTGTGGTTTATAACGGTGATTTATCGCACCGCCAACTTTTCACGCTTGGCAGTTTTAGGTCAAGTGATTACCGTGAGGGCGTGGCTTACAATTCCACCGCATCGCTTGCTGATTTAAGCGTGGTAAGCGGAGGGCTGACTTTTGATGAAAAAGCCAGAGAGGCAATTGGCGAAGTGCTTTATCAAAACATGGATGAAAAATATGCAGGCATTGCCTATGCTGTTTTGGTGGGCGATAAAAGCGGGGTGGATGAAGATGTTTACAGCGCTTTTTCAAGTTCAGGCATAATACATATCTTAACTGTTTCAGGATTGCATGTAACCTTTCTAACCAGTTTGATTGCTTGGATTTTGAAAAAGTGCAAGGTGAATAAGTTTGTGAATTTCATCATCACCTTTGTGCTTTTGCTTATTTACGCATACATTTGCGGTTTTGCTCCGTCTGTGATTAGAGCGATGATAATGGGCCTAATTTTAATTGCCGCATCATTGTTTGGAAAAAGATATGACGGGCCGATTGCGCTTTCATGCGCAGGAATTTTGACGCTGCTGATTACGCCACTTTCTGCGCTTGATGTTGGATTTTTGATGAGTTATGCATGCGTTGCATCAATTTTTGTGCTTCAAAAGCCGATTGCAAACGTGCTTAAAAAGATTTTGCCAAATCGCATAGCCGACCTTATTGCAATTTCACTTGCAACCCAGGTTGGTATTTTGCCATTTCTAGCATCCTTTTTCAGCGAATTAAACTTTTTAAGTTTCTTTGCAAACTTGATTGTTGTGCCGCTGTTTGGTATTGTTTTTCCACTGTTGATTGTGCTGGTTGTGCTGGTGCTGATAATTCCGCCGATTGGGCCAGTGCTTATGGCTTGCCAGTGGGGTTTTGTTGCGATTGAATATGTGGCAAATTTCTTTGCAAGCACATCGTTTAAAATCTATTTAACTCCGCTTGACCCAATGATTTCCTGCCTAATATTTTTAGCGGCATTTGCGTGCAGTTATTTTCTTATGGCATCTTCATTTTTCAAGTGGTTTACGGTGGCGTTTGTGTGCCTAATTTTGGCGTGCTATTCCATGACAAAAGCCGAGTTTAGTTACAGGGGCACAAGCGTCAGCCTGCTTAGTTCGGGCTATTCCAACGCTCTGGTTTTGGAAAGTGAAAGCGGGCAGATTATGTGCGTAAACTACAATCAATATCTCGTTAAATATTATTTGGCGCAAGAGGGGCTTAGCCATGTCGATTATGTTTTAAACGCAGAAAACGGCAATGGCAGAGAGTATGGCGCGCTGGTGGTGGAAGAGCAGCAGGGTTATGTTGGCGAGTTTAAATTTAGCGAAGAGGACGGCATCTACAAGATTGAATTTGATGATGTGAAAATTCTCTTTACAAATATTTCAAATTCGAGTTATAATAATTCAAAGGTAGAAGAGGCGCTCAGCGAGGGCGGGTTTGATTTCGTTTTTGCCGAAAATTATCAGCCAACTGAGCAAACAAATTACTTTTTTGCCACATCAAACGCAGGCGAATTTAGCGACTATGTGGTAAGCGAACTTGGAAGTTTTAAATATGTTTTTGAGTCGGGCAGAGCGTGGAGGATTGATTGAAAACTTTAAAAAAACGCCTTAATGATGGAATAGCCAGAGTGTATATTGTCGAGGGTGATGATTATTATCTTTACGACAAAGCCTTTTCCATGATTAAAAATGCCTGCCGCATCACACTTGACGACTTTAACATCAATGTTTTTGATGATGAAAGTTTTAATTTGAACAAATTTTTTAACGCAACCGAAATGTTGCCTGTAATTGACCAAAAACGTTTGGTGGTGCTTAAAGGCTGTAAAATTAATGAGGGTGAAAAAAAGGCGCTGGCAGAGATGCTGATGCACATTCCAAAAAACACCACCGTGCTTATTTTAGACTATAACAACAATTTTGAATATTTGAAAAAAGATTTTGTGCTGGTTGATGCAAACAGAATGGACGAGCAAACTGTTCGCAAACTTGTGGTTGCATATTTGGCAAAGCAGGATAGGCAGATAAGCCCAGAGGCGCTGACCGGGCTTATTGAGGCTTGCAATGGATATTTGACAAGAATTTTTAGTGAACTTAATAAACTTATGTATTATCAGCCTCAAAACCCACTAATTACCAAAAATATGGTGGATGAACTGGTTACAAAAGATATTGAATTTTCCATATTTGAACTAACCGAGGCGCTCAGCAAAAAACAAGGTGACAGAGCGCTGCAAATTTTAAAGCGCATGGAAAAAGACCAAGGTGTGTTTACGCTTATTGCCAACCAGTTTAGAAGGTTGTTTTATGCGTCAATCAGCGACCTTTCAAACGCTGAACTTGCAAAACTTTTGGGCGTTAAGGAATATTCCATCACCAAAGCAAGGCAACTTGCAAAAGGTTTTTCCAAGGCGCAACTCAACAAAATTTGCGGAATGCTGGAAGAGTTTGATTACGCTGTAAAATCGGGCGCAATATTACAACAAAATGCATTATATTTGCTTGTTTTTAACATAATTTATGTGTGAGGAAGATAAATGATTATTGGAAGAAAACCCAAAATTGGCATAGCATTTGGTGGAGGTGGAGCAAGGGGCTTCACTCATATTGGTGCAATCAAAGCCTTTGAGGAATATGGATTAAAGTTCGACTATGTGGCAGGCACAAGTGCAGGCAGCATGGTTGGCGCTGCATATGCTTATGGCAAAACCTGGCAAGAGATTTATGAAATTGCAAAAAACATGAAGGTAAAAGATATCCGCACCAACAAAATTCCACTTATGCCTTCAAAAACAGAGGGCATTGAAAGCGTGGTGAAAAGTTTTTTGGGCGATATAAACATTGAGGATTTAAAAACAAAATTCTCAGCCGTGGCAGTGGATATAAAGTCTACAAAAGAGGTGTGCATATCTCATGGCAACCTTGCAAAGGCGGTGGCAGGTTCTTGCTGCGTTCCAGGTGTTTTTATTCCTGTTGAATTTGGAGATATGCTGCTTTGCGATGGCGGGTTGCAAAACACTATTCCAGCAGATGTGCCAAGATATTTTGGTTGCGATTATGTCGTCGCCGTGGATTGCAATAAGTCAAGAACATATGGCACAGACTCCACAAAATTGATTGATGTGCTTTCGTGCTCTATTAGAATTTTGATGAAATCTAACGCCGTAAGCGGCTACATCAACGCCGATGTAGTTATAGCGCCAGAAACCAAGCGTTTTAAAGCAACCAGCACAGAGGGCTTTGATGATATGGTGGAGGAAGGCTATAAAGCCACCATTGACATAATGCCAGAAATAATTAAACTTTTCAAAAAAAGAAAGGTTTTTAAGCCAAAAATTCAAATAAAAACAAATGAAATTGAGTTTATATGAAAAAAATTAAATTAAATTTAAATTTATATTCAAAAACTTCGCTTATCATTCGCATTGTGATAAGCATAATTTTAATTGCGCTGATTGGCGTGGTGATTGGTTTGCGTGAGGAGATTTCGCGCAAAGTTTATAACTGGGGCGAGGCGATTGAAAATCCAGATTTTGTTGTGCATTACATCGATGTTGGGCAGGGCGATGCAACCTTAATTGAATTTGATGACGGCAAAAATATGTTAATAGATTGTGGGCCAACCAGCGCGGCAGATGAACTTGTGGATTATCTCAATCAGCAGCAAGTTGAAACCATTGATTATTTTTTAATCACTCATCCTGACGCCGATCATGTTGGCGGAGGCGTGCACATTTTTCAGCAGTTTCAAGTCAAAAATTTTTACAGGCCTATGTATGCAAGTGCAAGTGAGGCCAATTTGCAAGACTATCCTGTGCACGAAACTTTAATATATGACAATGTTATAAATGCCGCATATGCTGAAATTGGCTCGCAGATGTTTTACACCTCCACTGCATCAAGCCCAATTGAGGGCGAAAAATATCAGGTAAACTTTTTGTATCCAGACCAGGCATATTCCAGCACAAATGCTTCTTCGGCGATTTTGCAGATTGAACTTGATGGCTTTAAATTTTTGTTTATGGGCGATGCGGAAATTGCCCAGGAAAACAAAATTATTGATGAGTATGGCTACTCGCTTAGGGCAGATGTTTTAAAAGTTGGCCATCATGGCGCAAGCACTTCAACCAGCGAAGAACTTTTGGCATACGTTTCGCCTTACTATGCAATAATCAGCGTGGGAGAAAATTCTTATGGCCATCCGTCGCAGGAAGTTATCAGCAATTTGACAAAATATAACGTCAATTATTTCACAACTATGGACGAGGGCAGCATCACAATCTCCATCAAAAATGGCGCGCTTGTTGTTGGAAAAAATCAAGGAAAAATGATTGATTATGCGTTAATTACCGTAATTTTGGCAATGATTTTGTTTATTACCTGGGGTGTGCCTGACTTTAAACGCAAAAAACGCGCCAGTAAAGATATTAAAAAATAATGGTTAATTTAATTTGGTTAAAACTTAAAGTATGTTAAAATAAAGGTATGAAATTAGGAACAAGTATTTTAATTGTATCTTTAAATAAAGAAATTGGAAATGTGCTATCTTCACAGTTAGCAAATGTTTTAAGCATGCACTTTGCAGATTGCAAAGAACTTATTGAGTATGATTTGTTCGACAGCGGTGCAATCTTGGAAAAATGCGGAATTGAATATTTAACCAAGCGTGAAAAATCGGTTGTTAGAGACATCGCGACCTATGAAAATTCAGTAATTTTTGTGGAGTATGATATATATAAAAATAATTATGAATTATTAAATAAAATTTCGCCGAGCATTTATTTAAAATGTCCTAAGCGAAAACTTGCAAAAACCGAACCAATCAGTGAACTTGATTTTGAGCAAAGGGATAAGTTTTTGCAAACCTCTTGTGATTTAACCATTGAAGTTGCAAGTGCGGGAAAAAGTGCTTTTGCAAAAATTATTAAGGAGATTAAACAAAAATTATGAAAAAAATTGTTCAAAAAAGCCTAAATTATTTAAAAGCGCTCACCGCTGAAACAGTTTCCAATGCTGGCTCGGGACACACCGGCACAGCACTTGGGGCAAGTTCAATTTTGTTTGCTCTTTTTAAAGACCATTATTTGTTTGATGTTGCAGACACCGATTTTTTGAATAGGGATAGGTTTGTTATGTCGGCTGGGCATGCAAGCGCGCTTTATTATTCGCTGCTCGCCATGTTTGGCTTTGATGTAAGTTTGCAGGATTTAAAAGACTTCCGTAAATTTGGCTCGCGCACAGCAGGGCATCCAGAGCTTGGCTCCATCAACGCGGTGGAAACTTCAACTGGCCCGCTGGGGCAGGGCGTTGCAAATGCCGTGGGTATGGCGATTGCTGAAAGCATGATGGAAGAGCGTTTTAATGCAATCGGCTTTCCAATCATCAACAATTATACTTATTGCTTTGCTGGCGATGGCGACCTTATGGAAGGCGTTGCGCAGGAGGCATGCTCTATTGCCGGCGCTTACAATTTAAAAAGATTTATTCTTCTTTACGACTGCAACGAAGTAACCATTGACGGCAGCGTTAATTTGGCAAACCGTGAAAACATTGCCAAAAAGTTTAAAGCAATGGGCTTTAATGTAATCACCGTAAAAAACGGCAACAATTATTCAAGTTGCTCGGCGGCTATTGCGAAGGCGAAAAAATCCAGCAAGCCAACAATCATCATCTTCCACACCACAATAGGCATAGGCACTGAAAAGGAGGGCACAAGTGCTGTGCACGGCCATCCTATGAAAAAGGAAGAACTGATTGCCTTTAAGGAAAAACTTGGTGTTAAAGAAAGTTTCTTTATTCCAAACGATGTGCGTGAGTTTTGCATGGACACAACCATAAACGGCAAACTCAGCCATGAAAAATGGAATCAAGACTTGGCTGTTTATGCCACCACACATCCAGATTTATATAAAAAACTGCTCAACTTTTTTGATGTTAAAAAGGTTGATTATGAAAAATTGGCGTCTGCCGAAAAACTTAATGACCTTTCCATGCGCGATATGAACGGCGTGGTTTTAAATGAACTTGCAGAAAAATTTGCACAAATTGTGGGCGGAACAGCCGATTTGGCGCCTTCCACAAAAGCATATTTAAAGGATGGCGGCGACTATCTTGCGGGCAATAAAAGGGGCAGGAATTTGCATTTTGGCGTTAGGGAGCATGCCATGGCGGCAATTTGCAATGGGATAAGTTTGTATGAGGACTTTTTGCCTTTTGATGCCACATTTTTGTCATTTTCAAACTACATGTTGCCAGCATTAAGAATGAGGGCGATGATGGGGCTGCCAGTGCTTGACATCTTAACTCACGATTCACTTTTGGTGGGTGAGGACGGGCCAACGCACCAGCCTATTGAACAAATTGCTGCTTTAAGAGGCATAACAGGGCTTAATGTTTTCAGGCCGTGCGATGCGAATGAACTTTTGGCGGCGTATAAAACATTTATTGAAAATCGTGAGCCTACATCACTTGTTTTGGCTAAGCAGAAAATTGCAAAAAATAACCTTTCATCTTTCAAAAATGCTTGCATGGGCGGATATGTTTTAAAACCTGCAAAAAAGCAGGCGGATGTTGTGCTGATGGCTTCTGGCAGCGAAGTTCCACTTGCGCTTTCAGTTGCTAAGGAACTTGAAAAAACATGTGATGTAAGCGTTGTAAGCATGCCTTGCTTTGAAATTTTTGAAAAACAAAGTGAAAGTTATAAAGAAAAAGTTCTGCAAAAAGGCGCAAAACTTCAAGTTGCAATTGAGGCTTCAAATGACAACATCTGGTTTAAATATATGGGCGAGAACCATTTGAGAATTGATGTTAAAAATTATATGGCCAGCGGTGCGGGCGAGCAGGTTTATCAAAAGGCAGGATTTTCAGTTAAACAGATTTTAAAGCAAATCAATCGAAAACTTAAAGTCTAACAAAATTCGACATTAAACAAATTTTTTCTAATGTGGGCATATTTGCATCTGTTAGTAAAATATAATAGCAAGAGGTGAAAAATATGTTTACTAAGAAAAGTTTGGTGCTTTTAGGCATAAATTCTCAAAAAGAAAAGGCGGTTTTAACGCTTGAAAATAATGGAGAGTTAATCACCGGCAGGTTGAGGCTTTACAACTTTGGCAAAGAGCCTGAGGGAATTATCAGCCTTGGTTTTTATGACAATGGCAAGGTGAAAAAATGCGGACTTGTGCGCACTTCAAGCATGCTTTATAATTTTAAAACCGGCACTGATTTAAGCGATGATTTTTGCTGTGCGGTTGTAAATTTTGTTGGTGCAAAAGCCAGCCCAATCTTGTTTGGAACAACTGTAAAAACCGAAGGCGAAGAAGAAATTTTGGGCAAGATTGCCAGCGAGGTTTTGGACGAGAGCAGCATAAGCGAAGTTGAAAAAACCCTAGACGAACACGGCGTGCAGTATGACGATGAACTGCAAAATCAAATAGACGAGCAAATTGAAAAAACTTTTGCGCAAAGTGCTGACGAGGACAAATGCAGCAATTGCAAATACAAAAAATGTTTCTTTGGCGAAGAGGAGCAGGATAAAAAATTATTTATAGACGAAATTAAACAGCAGATTGATAATCTTTTTGCAAATAATCCAAAAGAGGGCTTTTTGGAAGAGACAATCCCAAATTCAAAATGGGTGAGAGTTGAGTTTGATGGGGATGGCGATTATTACATTTTGGGGCTTGTGTATGACGAGCAAGGAAGCATCAAATATGTTTGCTATGGCGTGCCAGGGATTTACCAAAAAACTCCGCCAAAACAACTTTCAGGCTATCCAGTTTGGTTTCCGCTTGACAGCGAGAAAAAGGAGAGTTTTGGATATTGGCTGACCTATCAAGATGCTGGAACGGGGGAAAGCATTAAAGCAGTTGTGGAATAAAAAGGAGAACAAATGAAAATATTTTCAATCGTTATTTTATCACTTTTGGGGCTGCTGATTGTTGTTATGGCGCTTTATCTTTTAATTGGGTCGGTATGCTTTAAAATTGCCTTGTCTAGAAAAAGCACAATTAAAAGAGTAATAAACAAAACCATGGCAAAAACGCTAAGCGACTACAAAATAGATTTTTGCTGGTGGGATAAATATCAATTTGAAACGCTTTCCTTAATTTCAAAAGATGGGTTTAAACTTGTTGGGCATTTTTTGCCAAACACATCAAAAAAACTTGCAATAATTGTGCATGGATATGGCGCTGATTATCGCGAAATGCAACTGTATGCTAAATATTTCGTGAATAAAAATTATAATATCTTGGCGGTGGAAAATCGCGCACATGGCAACAGTGAAGGCAAAATGATGGGTATGGGCTGGCTTGACAGAATTGATTTAATAGGCTGGATAAAACTTATGCTTGAAAAACAGCCAGATTACGAAATTGTTTTGATGGGGCTGTCGATGGGCGCAAGCGCAGTGTGCATGGTTAGCGGTGAAAAGTTGCCAAGCAATGTTAAAGCAATAATTGCCGATTGTGCATATGCGAATGTGTATGAAGAATTTAGATATGTGTTTAACCACAGAACGCATTTGCCAGCATTTCCACTTTTAAATATTTTTAATTTATACACCAAAAGCGTTTATAAATTTGATATGAAAAAAGCGGATGCAATGACGCAAGTTAAGAAAACCAAAACCCCAATTTTGTTTATTCATGGCGATAAAGACAGTTTTGTTCCAACCGAAAATGTTCACAAACTTTATGCGGCTGCACCAGAGGGTTTAAAGCAACTTTACATTGCAAAGGATGCAGAGCACGCCATGAGTTATCCAATTAACGAAATTGAATATGAAAGACAATTAAATGGTTTTTTAAAAAAATATATAAAAAATCAATAAAAAAATAAAAAAATATTTAAATTTCAATTATTTATTAAAAAAAGGCTAAATTATTAGCCTTTTATTTTATTATTTGTTCGCTCTAATTTTTTATAGGAAATATAATTATCTTTTATTTTTTCTTTTGATTTTTTAAATAATTTTTTCGCCTTTTCAGGATGCTGTTCGTTTAGGTAGGCATATCTTCTCTCGCCAAGCAGGAAAGGAATAAACTTGTTGTTCACTTCACCTCTGTCAAGCGTGAAGCCATCGGTTGGGTGATATCTAAACAGCATCACATATCCTGCTTCAACTGCCTTGCGCATTTCTGTGAGTGACTTAGACATGTCGAAACCTTGGTTTACACATGTGGAATAAGCGATAATCAAACTTGGGCCGTTGTAACTTTCGGCTTCTCTAAACGCTTTAATGCACTGGTTCATATCCGCGCCAATTGCAACAGATGCAACATACACATTGCCATATGTCATTGCCATAAGGGCAAGATTTTTTTTGTTTGTTGTTTTGCCACCGTCTGCAAGTTTAACCGATGCGCCAGCAGGGGTTGCCTTGGAGGCTTGGCCGCCAGTGTTGGCATAGCATTCGTTGTCAAGCACTAAAATGTTCACATTTTCGCCGCTGGCAAGCACATGGTCTAGCCCGCCAAAACCGATGTCATATGCCCAGCCGTCTCCGCCAATAATCCAAACGCTTTCAGCGGAGTTTGTTTTTTCTTTTGCAAGTTTAATGCCCAGCCCAAACTCGGCGTTATCTTCAAACAAACTGTTCGCCCATGCAGGACCTCTTCCAGCCGAGTTTTTGGAGTAAGGGCAGGAAGGATAACTTCCGCCATAGATGCTTGAACAGCCTGTTGCGTTTGCAATCACCATTTTTTCACCAAACAGCATGGAAGCAAGTTTGATGTATGGCGTTTCGCCGCAGCCAGCACACGCGCCAGGGAACACAAAATAATTTTTTTCAAACTGCAAGCCTTTTACGGTGGATTTTGAGAAAGGTGTTTTTTTGATGGTTTTTAGGTTTTCGCAAATTGCAAAATTTTTCTTTTCTTGTTCAAGGGTGAGGCTTGCATCTTTCATAATGATGGCTTTGCCAAGAGCAGGACAAATTTCTTGGCACAGCCCGCAGCCAGTGCAGTCCTCTGGCGAAATTTGAATTCTGTAATAGCCATCAATGCCAAAGGCTTTCACAAAAGGAACATCCTTAGGAGGCGTTTTAACAAGCACTGCTTTCAGCGCTCCGTGTGGGCAGGCGAGAACGCATTGGCCGCACTGGATGCACTTGTTAGGCTGCCACTGAGAGATGTTTGCAGCGATGCCGCGCTTTTCGAATTTGGTTGTGTCGGTGTCGATGCTGCCGTCTTTTGAAAATCCCGAAACAGGTTTAAGGTTATAGTTTTCGTTAAACTTTGTTTGAACATCTTTTTGGGTGATTTTAAGAGATTTTAAGTTTACCTTTTTTACTGCCGACTTGCTTTTTGCCAGCGCTTGCAGGTTTTTGTCTACAACATCTTGACCTTTTTTAGCAAAGTTATTTTCAACTTCTTTTTGCAATGCAGAAAGATAGTCTTTTTTAAGTTTTGTAACCTCAAAAAATGCACCAGTCATGATGATGTTGATTTTTTCTTTTAAGCCTGCCTCATTTGCAATTTTGTGCGCGTTAATTACATAGACTTTTGCGCCAGCATCAAGCAAAACTTGCTTGTATTCATTTGGCAAAATTTTGTCAAGTTCGTCAGGTGAGAAAACGGTGTTAAAAATAACAGTGCCGCCTTTTTTAAGCCCATCTAGGCAGTGATATTTGTGCACAAAAGAAAAGTTGTTAATCATAATCACATCCGCCTGATTGCAGAGGTAGGTGCTGTGAATAGGCTGTGAAGATATGCGCAAGTGCGAAACTGTCATGCTGCCAGACTTTTTGCTGTCGTATTCAAAGTATCCTTGCACAAATGTGTCGTCGCGTTCGCCTAAAATTTTGGTGATTGATTTGGAGGCGGAAACAGAGCCGTCCGAGCCCAAACCATATATTTTAATTTCGGTTTGTTTTAGGTTTAACTGTGCCTTAACCTCAGGCAGACTTTTTAATGTTACATCGTCTGTTATGCCAACAGAAAAATCATCGCGCATGCTTTCAAAATTGTTAATCACGGCCATGGCCTCGTTTGGCGAAAACTCTTTTCCGCCAAGCCCGTAAACTCCGCCAACAACTTGAATGTCTTTGCCAAAGAGGGCATTTTTTACGTCCAAATAAAGCGGTTCGCGTGCGCCACTTTCGCGAGTTCTATCCAAAACTATTATTTTTTTAACATTTTTTGGCAGAGACTTGATAAAGGCTTGCTCGTCAAAAGGACGATACAACCTCACTTTTATCAGTCCCACATTTTTATTTTGCGCAATGCATTCAAGCACGCATTCGCTGCCAGAGCCCATCATCACTATCACATTTTGAGCGTTTGGCGAGCCAAAATAATCGAATTTTTTATATTTTCTTGATGTTACTTTTGCA
>CALVTD010000019.1 GCA_944359935.1 uncultured Clostridia bacterium
TATTTCAAACATTGTTAAAGAAATTGCGCAAAGCAAGAAAAAACTCGAAACAAAAACATCTAAAAAATAAATTATCATTTCCTAATTATTTGACATAATAAATTTAGGATAGTATAATTTGAGCATAAGGAGGAAAATATGGCAAATTCATCAAAATCATCTAAATCAAAATCCACTTCATCTTCAAAAAGCGGAATGTGGGGACTGAACAAGATTTCATTTTGGACGATTGTTGCAGTAACAGTTCTCTATGCAGTGGCTCTTATTTTGGCTGCTTGCGGAGTTACTTCTGTTGCAGTTTCTGCTCTTCAAGGCGTTGCAGCGGCTATGATGATTATCATTGTTTCAATTCTCGCTTGGAGATATGTAAAGCCTAAACAAGTTGTTTGGAAAGTGCTTTACTTTGTGTGCCTGCTTATCGTTATTGCCGGCATCATCGTTCCACTTGTTATTGGATAAAAAAATCAGCCAACTATTGGCTGTTTTTTTTGTTTTGTGATATAATCAAAGTATGAAATTTGCTTTCTATAAATTTGATTTTGGATACATAAAAATTGGATACGCGGACGGCAAAATTTTGTCGTTGCAAAAATGCAATAGCCCTGGCTCGCAAAATCAGCCCTGCGCCCTAGCAGATGTGGCGGCTGAGCAACTTAAAGAATATTTTGCAGGTGTTCGCAAAACCTTTGACCTGCCAATAAAACTGTGCGGCACACCTTTTCAAATGCGCGTTTGGCAACAACTGCAAAAAATTCCATACGGGCAAACCAGAACATACAAGCAAATCGCCGAAGCGGTTGGCAGTCCAAAAGCTTGCCGTGCTGTCGGCATGGCCAATCATAACAACCCCATCGCAATCATTGTGCCCTGCCACAGAGTAATTGGCTCAAATGGCTTACTCACGGGCTATGCGGGCGGGCTTGATTTTAAGCAATATCTGTTAAATCTTGAAAAGCAAAATTAAAAAATGGCTAATCAGCCATTTTTTTGTTAATTTCTTGATAAATTTCCTCCGCCTTAACAAATATCTTTTCAATCTCTTCTGGCGAGCATGATTTAAGCCTCTTACGCTTTGGCATTCCCCAAATGCTGAATATTTTTGGCCCAAACCATTCGCAATAGCCGTGCTCCCCAAAAATTCCTTTGATAATCGACAAACTGGATTTTTTGGGAGAATTGAAAATAAGTTTCATCGGCAATTCAATGATTTTTGAGATGAATTTAGGAAAATTTTTCATCAAATTGGTGTAACTTATTCCAGGATGTACTATGGATAAATCCACCTTGTCGTTATCTTTAAGCAGCCTCATCAGTGAGAACATTACAAATCTTTTTGAATTGCCATAGATTTTTTGGTCGTCAGTATTTCCGGAATAGTCCACATCGTTTTCATCATATTGCGCAAACTTGTGGGCTAGGCTGGAAACAACAATAACCTTTGCCTTACCACCTTTTTCCAGCAGTGGAAGCAACTGCTTAGTTATGTAATACGGCGCGATGAAATTCACCTTAAAAATGATGTTGTAATCACCTTTCTCATGCCTCACAGGCAGCCTAAACACGCCCGCATTGTGAATTAAAACATCAATTTTTGGCAGTTGTTTAAGGTTTTGCACACATTTTTTTACATCTTCCAGATTAGACAGGTCGGTGGAAATCACATCCACATTGAGCGCTGGATATTTTTGCAACAAACTTTCTTTAAGTTTTTGAAGGCCATCGATGTTTCGGTCAATCACCACCAAATCAGCGCCAAGCCTTGCCAAATGAAAACAACATTGCGTGCCTATGCCGCCCGCTGCGCCCGTAAGCACAACGGTTTTGCCTTCAAGCGATGAAGTGTTGCGTTTAAACCAACCATTGTATTCCATGCTTTCACCTTTGTTTAATTATATCATAAAACAAAAATTTGCACAAAAAAAACCATGAATTAACATGGTTTTTTGTTTTAATTATGCTTCTTGTTTTGGTTGCTCTTCTTTTGGAGCTTTGCCTTTGCCAATTACATAAAGCGCAACCGAAAGCCCGGCGGCTGCTAAAAACAAAACTTCAAAAACGCCAAACACAGCCGCAAAGATTACCGCGCCATCGCAAGTTAATTCGTCCAAGCCATCCAGCGATGATGTTTCACCAAATGTGCTTAATTTAAACGCATCAATTTTCATAACTGCCGCATCGCTTGCGTTAAGTTCGCCCGCCCAAATGGCGTCCCAACTTTCCTTGTCGCTTTTAAGTTCTGCCACACCAGCATCATATTCTTCCTGCGTCATGTCTTGGCTTGATGTAAGCAACAAAATTTTGTTGCCATTGCGAACCGTCCAAAATTCGCCAGATTCCTGTTCGCCTTTTTCTTCGCCCGCCTCATACGAGTAAACTATATTTGCTTTATTGCCGTTGAAGATGATTTTGTATTCTATTGTAGCGCCGCCCTGCACGCCATCTTCCTCTGTCAGTGTTTGGGTGATAGAATATGCCATCCCCGTGCTGACCGGACGAGCCAGCAAACCAATGTAGGTTGCAAGACCTGCAACGGCAATCACTACAGCCACAATCATCACTGGCAATTTTGCAAAAAACTTTTTTACGTTTGATAAAAATGTTTTCATTTTTCCCTCCTTAATTTTTTATACCATGTTTTAGCCTTATATGTCAAGCAATACGCGCATGTCACTTCAGCCCAACTTATCGCATAAAAAAACGCGCAAGCGCAAGCGCGATTTTCGTCTGGCCGCGAGAAGAAAATTTCAAGCGTCAGAGCGCATAATTTTGTAAACATTCCGCTTGTTTACAAAGCTCGCTTCGGATGGCAGTTGCGGCAAAATGCCTTCGGCATTTTCGTCTGGCCGCATAAACAAAAATTGCGCCTGTCCGTGCGAACTTTCGATAGAAAGTGAGCTTTCAAGGCGACTTAGTTATATTCTTCAACGCTCTCGCTTTCAAGTCGCGGCAAAATCGCCAGCGCAAGCGCGATTTTCGTTTGGCCGCGAGAAGAAAATTTCAAGCGTCAAGGCGCAGCTTTTCGGGTAAAGCCCGAAAACAAGCAAACAGCGCAGAAATTTTCTTGGTGCGTCTGCCGGGACTCGAACCCAGAATAACGGTTCCGTAGACCGTCGTGATATCCATTTCACCACAAACGCATATTTTGTTTGCGTTGTTAATTATAGCAAAAAAAAATCAAAATGTAAATTAGTTTTTTAAACTTATTGCAATTATTTTTTTTATATGCTAAAATGCTTTTGGAGGAATAAAAAATGGACAATAACAATCAAGCAAAAAAACCTAAAATATTTTTAGTGCTAAAAATTTTGGCAAGCGTTTTAATTGTTGCGGGCATTGTGCTTATTATAATCGGCGCAACTATGAATAATCCTGACATGTCAAGCAGCGGCTGGTTTGATGCGCAATCTTCTAGAAACGGGCTCATCTTTGGCGGAGTTGGCGTTTTGATTGTAGGAATTTTCTTGCTTCTAACCGCTTTTGTTCCAAGTTTTCAAAAAATCAACATCAAAACAAAAAAATATATCATCGACCAAAACAAAGAAGATTTGCAAGACATCTCTTCGCAGACGGCAGATATTGTTTCGCCTGCTGTAACAAAAGTAACTAAGGCGGTTAAAAATGGCGTTGAGCAAAGCAAGTTTTGCAAAGACTGCGGCGCAAAAATAGATGAGGATGCAAAGTTCTGCCCTTTCTGCGGCAAAAAGCAATAATAAATTAAACTGCGCTTAGCAGTTTTTTTTATATTTTTTCAACTTTTGCACAAACTAGAAGTGTGAAAGGAGGAAAATATGTTTAAAAACGTAATTTACAAAGGCTTGATTGGCGCAACTTGCTTGCTTGCAACAACTGGACTTGTTGGCTGTGGCGAAACCGATAATCACTCCACTTACAAATTCGTCACCGACAATGTAAGCCAAGTGACAGTCAACCAACAAAAGAATGTTGATGTAACGCTTAAAGCTGACAAGGTTCGTGATCTTGGCTATGACAAGGTGTTGATTAAGGTGAATGCTTCTGACAAGACTAATCTTGAACTCAAAGCCACCGACACACAAGATCAAGAGTGGGATGTGGCACAAGTTGGCTACTGGGGGCCACCAAATGGTTTTGCAATAAGCAACGATTATGATGTTACAACAACATTTAAAGTTACCGCCAAGAAAGCCGGCGACTACACCGTGAAACTTGCTTTGGTTGATTTAGCAAACGCTGAAAACATCATTGCGACTCAAACAATTTCATTCAAAGCGGTAAACGCTTAACAAAAAAGAGAGTTTAATCACACTCTTTTAAAACCAGAAAACAAAAGATGCTTCATTAAAAGAAACATCTTTTGTTTTAACTTTGACAAAGAACATTGGTTTAACTTAGAAAAAATGAAATAAAATATGAAGACCAAGTTATATCAAGACAGGCACACGTTTAAATGCCGACAATACAAACTTTATAAAAAATTGTTAAAAAATCAATTACATGATATAATGTACTTGTAGCTTTGTAAGGAGATTATATGAATAAAATAATTATGCTAGGTGTTGGCAATGGCGGAACTTTGCAACTATACAATACATGTTTTGTTATTCAAAATTCAGATGGAAACTTTTTAGTGGATACTGGTGGTAGTATAGAAATCATAAAAAGATTGAACGAAGTAAATATTGATTATAAAACTATAAAGCACATCTTCATATCTCACAGTCATACCGACCATGTGCTAGGTTTGTTCTGGTATTTCAAAAAAATCAGCCAGAGTATGCAGAATTGCAATTTCAATGAAAAAATAAATATTTATTGTAATGATGTTGTGTTTGAAACTATAAAAAATGTATCAAAACATATATTACCAGACAAACTTATGAATTTAATTTATAAAAATTGCAATTTCGTGATTTTAACTGATGGCGACCGCCACTTTATCAATGGTGTTGAATATACTTTTTTTGATATTAAAGCAAAAGGCACAAAACAATTTGGCTTCGAATGTAGGCTGGGTAAAAAAAGTTTAACATTCTTGGGAGATGAAACATTAAACCCAATTTTATATGACAGAATTAAAAATGTTGATTATGTTATGCATGAGGCGTTTTGCTTAGAAAGCGAGGAAAATATTTTTCATGCTTATGAGAAAAATCACTCAACCACAAAGAGTGTAAGCGAAATCATGAATAATTTAAATGTAAAAAATTTAATATTATACCATACAGAAGATTCTCATGGTGAAAAAAGAAAAAAACTTTATACCGATGAAGGACAAAAATATTTTAATGGAAAAATATTTGTCCCTAACGATAGAGAGACAATAGAAATATAAAAGATGCTTTGTTGATTGAAAGCATCTTTTTTACTAGTTTCAAAATGATTTAATCTTAACTCTCTTTTTTATTTTGAAAATGTTTTTTTATCTCAATGGCAAGCGCTTCGTGAATACCTGGGACGATTTTTAACTCGTCCACACTTGCGTTTTTAATTTGCTCTATACTGCCAAACGCATTTAAAAGTGCCTCCGCCTTTTTTGCTCCAAGGCCATTGATGTTTTCAAGTTCGCTGTGCGTTTGCATCTTGCCCCTCACCTGCCTGTGGAAGGTGATTGCAAAGCGGTGCGCCTCATCCCTAATGCGTTGCAGCATTTTCAATTCCGCACTGCCCGGTTTTAACAAAATCGGCTGGCTTTGATGCGGCACAAAAACTTCTTCAATTCTTTTGGCGAGCGAAATCATTGGAATGTCAAGCCCGCTTTGCTGCAAAATCTCTTGGCAGGAAGAAAGTTGCCCTTTGCCACCGTCGATAATTAAAAGGTCTGGCGCTTCTTTAAAACTTTCGCCGTCTTGGTCTTTAAGCCGCCTCAGCCTGCGCCTAAGCGCCTCTTGCAATGACGCAAAGTCGTTTGAGCCTTGAACGGTTTTGATTTTAAATTTTCGATAGTCTTTCTTGCTTGGCTCTCCGCCTTTAAACACAACCATGGATGCCACTTTGTTTGTTCCGCTGATGTGCGAAATATCATAGCACTCCATGCGGTTTGGAAACCTCGGCAAATTGAGTGCCTGCTGCAACTTTTCAAGCGCACCCAAAGTGCTGGCATACTTGATTTTATTTTTTTCGATGTGTTTTTCAAGGTAATCTTTGGCATTTTCCTTGGCCATGTTAAGAAGCGAAAGGTTTATGCCGTGCGGATTGCTGATAATCTTGCTTTTTTTGCCAATCGCGCCAAAAAGCAAGTTTTCATCCTCAACCACATGGCTTACAATCATCTCGTCTGGCACAATCATGTTTTCATAGTATTGCACAAGAAAATTGAACAGCGTTTGCCCCTCTTCCAAACTGGCATCATCGCATGAATAGTTCATCACGCCCAAAATTTTGCCGCCGCGGATAACCATGGATGTGATAACTCCATTCAGCCCGTCAGTGACATATGCAAACACATCTTTGTTGACGCTTTTTGGCAGATTTGCAACCACGCGCTGCTTTAATTTTGCCACCATTTTAAGCCTATCGCGATACATCAGCGCGCTTTCAAAGTTTTCGTTTTCGGCGGCCTGTTGCATTTTTTGAGTGAGGATGTTTTCAATTTCATCATCATTGCCATTTAAAAAATTAATCACCTTTTTAACGCGCTCGGCATACTCGGCTTTATTCACCCTTTTTGTGCAAGGCGCGCTGCATAGGCCAAGAAAAAAGTTTAGGCACTCGCGCTTTGCCACAGAAGTTTCGGTTATTTTTTGATTGCAAGTTCTCAGCCCAAACGCTGAATTTGCTGTTTTGACAATCTCTGCCGCGTTAAGCCCAGCAAAGTATGGCCCAAAATATTTGTAACCTTTTTTGCCAACTCTTCGCAAAATGTGAAGTTTTGGAAATGGGTCGTTCATGTTTATTGCAATGTATGGAAACGCCTTGCCGTCTTTAAGCAAAATGTTGTAGTGCGGCTGATATTTTTTTATCAGGTTGCTTTCCAGCGCCAGCGCATCGCGCTCTGACACGGTGATGAAATATTCAAAGTCGTCAATATTATCCACCATGGCTTGAACTTTGCTTGGCTTTGGCGAATTTCTAAAATACTGGCTCACCCTGTTTTTTAAACTTTTGGCTTTTCCAACATAAATGACAGCGCCGCCCGCATTTTTCATAACATAGACGCCGCTTTTTGTTGGAAGCATTTTAAGTTTACTTTTTATTCTGTCATTCATTTAATTAGGTTATATATCTGCTGCGAGATTTCCTCTGGCGACTTAATTTTTCCCTCTTTTGAGCAGTTTATTTTGCAAAAATCAAACATTTTTAGCATTTTAATATAGGTGTTTTCCGCTTTTACAAGATATTCGTCGTCTGCCTCATGCCCGTCAGCACGCTCTTTTCTGTTTGCCCTCAGCATTTTTACTTCCTCAACAGGCAAATACAAAAAGAAGGCTTTGTCTGGCTTTGGCAGCCCCAGCATATTAAATTCAAGGTCATAAATAAATTTAAAAAATTTTTCCTGCTCTTTTTCTGGCAACTTACATCCTTGATGCGCCATGTTGGAGTAGACATATCTATCCAAAATTACGTAATCGTTCTCTTTTAGCGCCTTGTCAATGATTGCAGCGTTGTATTTTCTGTCTGCGGCAAAGTAAAGCGAGGCAACATATGGGTCCACGTTTGAGGCGCCCTCTTCAAAATAACTGTTGTTGTCCTTGCCAAGATATTGTCTGCCTATTATCCTGCCAGTGGGTGAATTGTAAAAAGGATAACTGAACATTGCAACCTTTTTTCCATCTTTAATCAGTTTTTCTTCAAGCAGTTTAGATTGGGTTTCCTTTCCCGAACAATCCACGCCCTCAATGATAATAAGCATATTTCACCTCAGTAAATTTATTAACTCTTCTTTTGTTACGCTTTGTTGGCTGGAAGAAGCCATGTCTTTCAGCGTAATTTTGCCCTCTTTAACTTCATTTTCACCAATTATTGCAACGAACGGCACCCCTCGCTTGTTGGCCTCTTTAAGTTTTGACTTGAAACTTTTGTTCTCGCCATAAACTTCCGCGCTGATGCCCTTTTGCTGCAACAGCGAAACAAGATGCAAGCATTGGTTTATTGTTTCGCCCATTGGGATGACTGCGCATTTGCAAAACTCAATTTTTTCGTCGGCGCTTTGCTGAATGATGTCAAAAAGTCTGCTCATGCCAATGCTCATGCCAACGCCTGGCAGTTTTCGCTGTGTGAAGTAGCC
Source organism: uncultured Clostridia bacterium (assembly GCA_944359935.1). Lineage (GTDB taxonomy): Bacteria > Bacillota > Clostridia > Christensenellales > UBA1242 > Caccovivens. Next base: position 8,204 of record CALVTD010000019.1, read on the forward strand.
TGCAAGGTCGTCATATCTTCCGCCACCGCCAACTGCGCCAGCGCCCCTATTGCCAGCAAGATAGGCTTCAAACACCGTGCCAGTATAATAATTGTGCCCGCGAATGACTGAAAAGTTGAATTTATAATCACTTTCGCTAAGCCCAAACGCCTGCAAATATTCATCTATTTGTTTTAACTCATTTAAGCCCTGCAAAAAGGTTTGGTTTGAAGAAAGTTTTTCAGCCTGCTGCAAAACGCTGCTGTTGCCATTAAGTTTGACAAGGCTGATAAGTTTTGCAATCTGGCTTTCGTTAAGGTTTAACTGTTGAAGGCTTTCTTTCACATTCTCTTCGCCAATCTTATCCAACTTGTCAAGACAGATGGCGATGTTGGAGAATTGCTCGCCTGCGCCCAGCCCGCTCACCAAACCGAACAACACTTTTCTGTTTGAAATTTCAGTTTGCACAGGCAAATTCAAATTTTGGAAAATGTCTTTATATAGTTTCACGCATTCGGCATCGTTGACAAGAGAAAGTTCGCCATCGCCAATGATGTCTGCATCACATTGATAGAATTCTCTCAGCCTGCCCTTTTGTGGCCTTTCGCCGCGGTAAACCTTGCCAATTTGATAGCGCTTGAACGGAAAAGAAAGTGTGTTTTCATTCATTGCCACATATCTAGCAAGCGGAACGGTTAAATCATACCTCAGGCATGCATCGGTTGAGCCTTTTGTGAACCTGTAAATTTCCTTATCAATATCTCCACCGCTTTTTGCCAACAGAACTTCGGCAAGTTCCATAGCAGGAGTGTCAAGCGGCAAAAAACAATGCTTTTGAAAAACCTCTTTAATTTTATCAAGCATTGCCTCAAATATAACCTGTTTTTCTGGTGGCAGTTCCCAAAACCCTTGAAGTTTGCGTGCCACAATTTTTTTATCTGTCAAAATTTTTCTCCTATAAACCTTACTTAGTGTATAACATTAAGCGCAAATTGTCAAACGAATGGCCTGCTGTAAGTTTTATAAAAAATCAAAAAAAGCAGCCCTGGATTGGCTGCTTTTTAAATTCTTACTATTCGCTTTCCTGCTCATGTTTTTCGATAAGCGGAAGGTATTGCTGTGCGACTTGATAGTAGTCGCTATATTCATCTTGATCTCCACTTGCAATTAAATAATTTTCCCAATCAATTGTTTGTTCACAAACTCGCCTTGCTAAATCATATTTTTCTGCTTTTATAAAATTCTCAATACTATATTTGATTGCATTGGCTTCCCAAAACTCTTCGTCAATGCAGTCTATATAATACCAAATATACCCAATCAATTCATAGTTTTGGGCTGGTTCAAGCTCTTCTTTGATATAACTATAAAGTGCATCGATGTCACAAAGAGAAAAGCGAATATCTGTACGATATTTTTCTTCACTTGCTTTCACTCGTTCCCGTTCCTCTAAAAATAACGCTCCAACTTCCGAACTCTTTACATTATTAAAGTAATTCAGTCTAATATAATGTACAGCTTCAGCGGCATCATGATAATCTTTGACATCTTCAAATTTGATCAGCCAATCTGTGGCTATTCGAATTAAGTTTATGGCATCCTCAAAATTTAATGGTCGTCCTTGTTCAAACACCTTTTCAGAGACACCATTATCTACTAACATTTGTTTTAAGTTATATTTATCTACCATTTAAGTTCTCCTGTTTATTATTATACACATTTATTAAAATGCTGCAAATGGTTGATGCGCGCTTGTGGGAGAAGTGCGAACTTGCTTGCAAGAGTGAGCATGACGAAGCGATATCTTTTTGCTGATTGTTGCACTCAAACTTGTATGACTTTTCTGTGAGAGAAGGGTGCAAAAGTTATCGCGAGGAATGCGAACTTGCTTGCAAGAGTGAGCACGACGAAGCGATATCTTTTTGCAGATTGTTGCACTCAAACTCATATGGCTTTTCCGTGAGAGAAGGATGCAAAAGTTATCGCGAGGAATGCGAACTTGCTTGCAAGAGTGAGCACGACGAAGCGATATCTTTTTGCAGGGTGTTGCACTCAAACTCTGTGGCTTATCTGTGAGAGAAGGGTGCAAAAGTTATCGCGAGGAATGCGAACTTGCTTGCAAGAGTGAGCACGACGAAGCGATATCTTTTTGCAGGGTGCAGCGTTTGAAAAAACGCTGCGTTGCCCTCTCGAAAGAGGGCAAAAATGCGCAGCATAACCCTGCAAAAGTTATCCACATTTCCACACATAAATATTTATGCAAAACTGCTTATTTTTATACAAAATGGCGGTTTGTGGGGACAATGTGGGCAACTTTGGATAAGTTATCCACATTTCCACATTATTTTTTGCCCTTTTTGGCGGTTTTGGCTTTGTTTTGGTTTTAACAAAATCAAATTTTTGTTGCCATAAAAGGCGGTTTGGTTTTTGATACGATAATCTATGCTTGGCCTGGTGCAAAAAACAACCAAATTATTTATCGATTTTTGCATAATCATGCCTTTTTAAAAATTTGGATTTTCTGCCTTCATAGATAAATTCTAACTGATGCAGAGCCCTGGTGGTGGCAACATACAACAGGTTTCTATCCAATGACGAGTGATAATTTTCGGCTGTTGCATAAGGCACGATAACGTGGTCGAACTCAATTCCCTTTGCCGTTGAGGCTGTTGTCAGCACAAGCGGATAATCAAAGGTAAGGTCTGTGCCAATTATAACCTCAAACTTCACTTTGCCATGCAGCATTTTTGAAATCAAAGCAACCTCTTCACTGTTTTTGCAAACAATGGCAGTGTGGGTATACTTGCCCTCATTTTCTTTTAACAATTTTAGCAAAGTATGCTCGGTTGAAGTGGTTTTGATAATCTTTGGCTCCTCGCCATCCCTGCTGAAATTTATTACATTTTTAAGCCCAATCATGTTTTCGCTGAACTGGGAAATCTGCCTTGTGGAGCGATAGGTTTTGTTAAGCACAATTGTTTTTGCTTTTAAAAACCTTGCCAGTTGCAAAAGGTATTTTTTTGATAGGGTTTTTTCTATGCATTGGTTGATGTCTCCCAAAATGATTTTTGGGCATTGCCAAATACTGTTGAAAAAGTAAAAGTGCACTGGCGTGAAATCTTGCATTTCATCGATGATTACATATTTGGCAGCATACTGATTTTTTAAGCCTTGGGTGTACTCCTTAATAACCAAAAGCGGAGCGATATCCTCATACGGTACCTCTTTGAATGATGGCTGTTTTAACCCTTTTCGAGCATAGAAAACATTGCAAATTTTGTATATATCCGCAATAGGGAAAAACTTATAAAGAATGTTTTTAAACCTTGGCTTGATTGCCTCCGTCTGGCTTGGGCTTAAACCAAAGCGCTCTGCAAGATAGTCAACCATGTATTCAATTCGTTTGTTTACAGGCAGTTTGCCGAACGCCTCATAATACAGGCTTTTGAGTTCTTCCTTTGTGAAAACAAAGGCGTTGTATGCGTCATCTGCCGCACCTTTTGGCTTAAACTTTAAATCGGTTGGGTCAAAGAGCCCAGCGTAAACGTTGTTTAAAAATTCCAGTAAGTCGTTCAAGAACTCGAAGGATGACTTGTATGCAATTTCGTTTAGTTTGTCTTGGTCCTTGGATTTATATATCTCATCAACCAATTTTTCACGAGTGATAAGCGGTTTTTTAAGTTCGGTTTTTGCAATGTGAGAAAAGGTTGTTTCAATCACGTTCTCTTCGCCAAGTTCAGGCAGCACTTCGCTTACATAACTTGAAAACAGGTTTGACGGCGACAAAATTAAAATGTCGTTGCTGCTGAGTTCGCCGCGGCGTTTATACAGCAGCCAGCCTGCGCGATGCAACGCTATGCTGGTTTTGCCAGAGCCCGCAACACCCTGCACCAATATGGTTTTGTATTTTTCTTCACGAATGATTGCGTTTTGCTCTCGCTGAATGCTTGCAACAATCTCTTTCATTTTTGTTGAAGAATTTTTGCTTAGCACTTGCTGCAAAATTTCATCGTTGATGTTCTGGTCTGTGTCGATGTAATAGTTGAGTTTGCCGCCCGAAATGCCAAACTGCCTTTTAAGTGTGATTTCACCTTTAACAACACCGTCCGGTGCCTCATATTCAGCCTTGCCAACATCATAGTCATAATACATGCTGCTGATTGGCGCGCGCCAGTCAAACACCAAGGATTGCTTATCTTCCGCTATATGCGAAAAACCTATGTAAATTTTTTGCTCGTCCGCGCTTTGCTGCGGTATGAAATCAACACGCGCAAAATATGGGCGCAATTTCTGTTTTGTAAGCCTTTCTTTCTTTTGCTTGGAATAATCTATTTGACTTTGCAAATCTGCAAGTTGAAGTTTGTATTCATTTTTCTCGCCAAGGTCTATGTCATAAAAAGAAGCAGAGAAATCTTTTTGAATATTTTCATAGTTTTGCTGTTGCTCGGCTATATCTGTTTGTAGCCTTGCAATCTCATGGTCAAGCGCGTTTTCAACACGGTTCAAGTATTTCTCTTCTTGCTTCATACCCACCCCTCAAATTAAAACTGGAATATTTTAGCACATTTTGAAAATTTTTTCAAGCAAATGGCAATATTTAAGGGATGAAAAAACTTGGCAGCGCCAAGTTTTATGATTTCTTTTGGAATTTCCCGTCTTTTTTATGTATCGTTAAGTTGAGGTTTTGATTTTCCGAAAGTTCTTTGGCAATCTTGGTTGCCTCGGCTTTGGTGGAAACCTTTCTAATCACACGCTTTGCCCCATCTTTTTTAATCAGCCAAACTTTTTCGCTCATGTCGTAAATCACGCGATATGAAGGCCTTGCCCCTTTTGAAGGCTCTTGCTTTTCATTGACCTTTTTCTCTGTCTTTGCTTTTTTTGGTTTTTCGGCCTTAACAGCCTTTTCAGCTTTTGCAGGTTTCTCAGCCTTAGCAGGTTTTTCTTGCTTTTCTGGCTGCTTTACCTCTTCCTCTTTAATCTCTTGCTGTTTTATTTGTTTTTTTTCTTTCTTTTTAAACCACATATTGCACTCTCCCTATTTATATTAAATATATAGCACATATTTTTCAAAAAGTCAAATCATGTTGCATAAAGTCGAAAAATTAAGTATAATATCTGTATTGAGGTGAAAATGAAACTTTTAAAACCTTTGTCCATGCTTGGGCTTGTTGCCATTCCTTGCGCACTGATGCTGACGGGCTGCGGCGTGTCAACCACATATGTTTCCCCTACGGTTACTGTGGACCAAATCACAACCTCCAACATTGAAGAGGCCATTAACAGCGCGGTATTAAGCGTTGTCAGCGTTTATGTTGAGGGTAATGTTTCAAGTGGCATAAATGGCATGGCTGCAACAAGTTACAGCGCTGGTTCGGGAGTAATCTGCTCGCTGGATAAAGACGCTGGCGATGCGTATATCATCACCAATTATCATGTTGTGTATGACGAAAACTACACCACCTCCAATGGCATAGCCTCAAAGATTGTGGTTGAACTTTACGGCTCGGAAGAAACCTACATTCAAACCGACATGTTTGGCAACGGCAGTTTTGTGTATGGCAGCCAAGTTATTGAATGTGAATATGTGGGCGGCTCGCTTGAATACGACCTTGCAGTGCTTAAAGTTACTGACAGCGAAATTTTGCGCAGCAGCGCAGCAAAGCAAGTTGAAATTTGCGCCGAGCCAGCACATCTTGGGCAAACCACTATTGCCATTGGCAACCCACTTGGATATGGCATCAGTGCCACAACTGGCATTGTGAGTGTGGAGAGTGAATACATTCAATACAGCGATTTCTATGATGTGATTATCAGG
>CALVTD010000020.1 GCA_944359935.1 uncultured Clostridia bacterium
AAATAACTCGGTTTTTGTTCAGCCACCAATCTCTGCTCCAAACCCTCATTATTTTCCAGCCGCGAGAGGAGAGGAATTTGTTTCTGTAAACATCTCTCTCCAAGATTGAGTCGCTGCTTTTAAATGCCGCATAGTCGCACTCAATGCCCAAAAGATATCTGTCCAATTTTTTGTCATACACGGCAAGCGAAATTTTATAGTTGGTGTTGCCCAAGTTGGTTTCAACCTCATAGCCAAGTTTAACAAGTTCGGCTTTAATGTCGTTTTCAAGTTGGTTGAGCACAATTTCCTCGCCCGTCTGTGGCAGGTTTGGCTTGAAACTGTTTAAAATGATTTCCGCCTCTTTGTTTTTCTTGTTTGAAACAGCGCGAACATATTTTAAATAACTTTTAAATATTTTTGGTCCGGCATTTTTTGTGCCCTCAACGGCAAGTTCTTCCGGCTCAATTGAAGTGATTACATATATTTTTTGCTTTGCACGGGTGATTGCCACGTTCAATCTGTTTTCGCCACCTTCCACGGAAAGAGGGCCGAAATGCGCCACAACTTTGCCATATTCGTTTTTAGCATAACCTATGCTGAAAATGATTATGTCACGTTCATCACCTTGCACATTTTCAAGGTTTTTGATAAACAGTGAAATATCCTCACCATTTTCTTTGCGGTTGCGCTCTCGAACCACGGCATCTCTAAACGCCTCATCCTTTTGGCACTCTCTGTCAAGGGCGTCTTCAATGGCGTTTTCCTGTTCTGTGTTGAAGGTTATTATGCCTATTGAAGAGGTGTTGCGCTTGTTTTTGATAAGTTTTTTAAGAAGATTTACAACCGCGGTTGCCTCCTCTTCATTTCGCCTGTTAAGCCATCTGCCGTTAATCTTGATGCGCTCGATTGGTTTTTCGCCGATGTTTTTGGAAATGTTTGGCGCAACTTGAAGTTTGCCGTCATAGAAGGCGTGGTTTGAGAAGTTGATGAGTTCCTCATTTTTGCTTCGGTAGTGATAGGTGAGGTTTGCGGCGTTGTATCTTGAAGTTGCAAGGTCAAGCAAACTTTCCACTTCAAGTGCGGCGATGGTGGCAAGGTCAAGTTCGTCCTCGCTGTCATTGCCCATGTATCTTTTCATAAATGTTGCCGTTGGGCGCAACTGCTTTGAGTCACCCGCAACAACGATATACCTGCCTCTGTAAATTGTTGGCAGAGTGTTTTCAATAAACACCTGGCTGGCTTCATCGAAAAGAATAATGTCAAACATATTTTTCTTTAACGGGAAGATTGTTGAAACGCTTTCTGGTGAAAGCAGCCAGCATGGAAACAATTTAAGCAGATAGTCGCCGTAAAGTTCCATCATCTTTCTTATTGGCAGCAAGCCTTGTTGTTTTGTGATTTGATATAGGTAATTTTTGTTGTCAGGGTCGCTGTTAAAGTGGCTGATATATTCATCCTTAAATTTATCCGCACAAATTTGAATTGAAATTTGCTGCTCTTCTTCTTTAAGCGAAAGAATGCGGTTGCGGATGTTTTCAAAGTCCATGATTTTGGAAAGTTTTTCTTTGTATTTTTCTTCGTATGTGATGGCCTCGTGGTAGACCCTGATTTCCAAAATTTTGTCGATGATTTCACGATATTGCTTTGCGTTTGAGGAGTTTTGGTAGGCAAAGTTTAACAACTCTTTTTCATCATCGCTTAAACTTTGCAGCGCCACATTCATGTCTCTAATTTCCACATAGTCGTTAAGCGCGCTAAGCAAAAGTTTTAAGAAGGTTGGGTTGCCGTTGATGATGTTGTCAACGGTCATCAAATATCCCTTTTTATCCAACACTTTTTCAAGCAGCGCGTAACTTTGAACATATTGCCTCATCTCTTGCAAAGTTTCCGTGAACTGCGCTTTTAACTGTGCCTGCTTTTTGTTCATGTTATAGCGCATGAACGGGTAGAGCGGGAAGAATACTTTTGACCAGCTCAGCGCGGCGCTGAGTTTTGGATTTTCAATTTTTGCAATCATTTGAACAAGCGGACCAAGTTTGTTTTCATCCTCAATGTTGTTTTCAAGCATGTAAACCATAAGTTGTCTTGCATGCGGATTTTTAGCGGTGTCAAACGGAATGATGTTTCTTTGCAGCATGGAGTTTAAATAGGTTTTCATTTGGTTGATTACATGAATGTCAACATTTGCCTTGATGTGGTCTATCAGCGGATTGTTCTTTTTTAGCATGATGTATCTGTAATAAAGCCCGCTTTTGTTTTTCTCTTTGATTACACGAACTGTGGAGTAGATGCGTTTGTAGTTCATCTTCATGATGTAAGAGTTTTTAAGCATCTGTTTGTATAGGGCGTAGTCAAAACTGTTTTTTCCAATTTTTGCAGAGTTGGTGTACATCTCTTGCAGCGACAGCCCAAACGGAGTTTTCGTGAACAGGGTGTTGGAGATGGTTTGCAACTGTTCAAGTTCCTTATTCAAATTTTTCTCAACCTGTTCAAAATCATTTGTCTCTTCTGTTTTGCGGTAGTTTTCCATCAACATGTTGTGCATTTTGTTGCAGCGCTCATAAAACTCAACCTTGTTTTTTTCGGCGTCAGTTATAAACATACATTTAGAGTTTAGTGCTTTAAGCCTGTTAAAAACAACATCCAGTGCGGCTTTTTTCTGTGAAACAACCAGCACTTTTTTATCTTTACACAGCGCGTCTGCAATGATGTTTACAATGGTTTGCGATTTTCCCGTTCCGGGTGGGCCGTAAATTACCAAGTTGCCAGACTGGTTAAGTTTTTCAATGGCGCTCTCTTGCGCATAGTCAAGGTCGTTTATTGTGAAGGTGCGCTCATCAAACTTTCTAATTTTTTTGGAAGGCTTTGCCAAAAGCAGTTCGTCAATAGCCTCTGTGGAAAGCCTTTTCTTTTCCAAAAGAGAATAGTCGTTGTAAATTGAGTTGGCAAGAGGAAACCTTCCAATCACGCATGCGTTGTGAATTTTAAGAGCGTCGTCATGTGAAGAAGGCTCGCCCATGCTTTCAAACTTAATCATCTTGTCGCCAAAGTTTTTTGGCATGTTAAACTTAAAGCCATAGGCGCTGAGATATTCCACCACATCTTTCACGCTTTTTAGTTTGTAGTCTAAAAGGTTGTCAAACTCGGTCAGCATGCCATCGCAGTTTAGGCGGTGCTCTTTGGCGTATGCCAGCATAAGCACTTTGTTAAACTGCACAAGTTCGTCATGCTTTGCCTCGATTGAAACAACGCTGTCGCTTTCCACATTGATTACAACGGGGAAGAGGATGAGAGGCGCTTTAATTTGCAAATCTTTGTTTATGTAGCCGGTTACGAAAGGATAGCCGATGAACATCTCATATCTGCCTGTTTCTTTTGCAAACTCTTCAACCTCGCGTTTCAGCGATTTAAGTTTGGTTACTTGCCCAGTTAATGCCTTTTTAATTTCTTCACGCTTAACCCTTTCACGGCGCAAATTTTCATTGCGTTTTTCCTCGGTTGAAAGGTTGGTTGTGTCTAAAAAAGATGCCTTAACCTTTTCTTCCAGGTTAAAGTTTTTGTAAATTCTGTCTTTAATTTCCTTTCTAATTAAAGGAAAGGATGTGCGCTTGCCTTTCCATAAAAAAGTGAAGAATTCTTCAAATTCTTTGCCGTCATCGCCAATTATTGCGCCAATGTCGTAGGCATATTTTTTGCTTAGATTTTTGGAATAAAGGCTTCTGTTTTTTCCGCTTATCTCAATCAAGCGCTCTTTGTAATATTTGTAAATGGATTTCATATGTGTTCCTCATATACATTCTAGCAAATGTCTAAAAATTTTTCAACGAAAAAAGGCAACTTATTTTAGTTGCCTTTTGTAAAATCCAAAGGATTATCGAATGTTTTAAATTTGTTGGTTTCAAAATAGTCATGAACTTTATCTATAATTCTAAACCACCTTGCATTGGCATTGTGGCGGTTGATGTTCACCGTTTCAATGTCCATAAAGGCGATAGGGTGATTGGATAGGGCAACAACATCCAAAAGATAACGTTCGTTTTTTGTAAGCGTTTGGAAAAATTTGCTTTGAAAGAAATATGTGTCATTAAAATATGCATCTCGCAAAAATAGTTTAGAATATGAGCGTTTGCCTTGCTCTCGTCGTTTTAGCGAACGAATTAAGTCGTCATAAAACAAAAAATAACTTCCAGCCGGCAGGTTGCAGGCTTGTTCTATTTTTTCAATTGAAAGGCTGCCGCCGAACGCCAAAGCCAAAAACCTTTTTTCACTTTCGGGCAGATTTTGTGTCATGTTCTCCAAGTCGCTTGTGTCATGGCGCTGCAAATGCTCATAAGGGGGCTCGTCGCCCACAAAAGTTTCAACAAGTTCAATCTCGTTTTCGTCATCAATAAAAGAGTTAAGCACACATGCATCATTGTGCTTAGAGAGTTCTTTGTTTGCCAGCAAAATTTCATTTCTTATGCAATAGGAGGCGTAGGTGCTGAAAGTTGTGCCTTTTTTCGAGGAATAGCCGTTTATCGCTTTCATAAGCCCAATGCTTCCAATTTGATAAAGGTCGTCTAAATCAATGACGGTGTATTTATTTGCAAGGTTAACCATTTTATTGGCGAATTTATAAACCAGTTTTAAATTTAAAGCAAATATTTGAGATTTTGCCGACTCGTCGCCATTTTCAAGGCGTTGAAACAATTCTTTATTCTTTTGAGTGATGTCTTGATTTGTCATGCTCCTATTATATGTCATCATCAAAAAATTGTAAATATCTTTGTTGCAAATTTTATTGCTTTGAAAGCGCGGTTAAAAGTGAATTTTTAAGGCATACTAAACCTATGAAATTTTTTAAAAACCTGCTTTTGTATATTTCGGCGTTTATGCCAATGTATGTGCTTGTGCTGATTAAACTTGTGGTTGAACTTATCAACCAGAATTTGTCGTTCAATGTTTTAAACACAATAAATTTAATCACGCTGTTGCTGCTTATTCTTGCAAGTGTGGCGGGACTGGTTTGGAACATTAAGTATAACAAAGAAAAATCCAAAGAGGTGCGCATTTTAACCAAGCACAACATAACCGACCAGCACTTTTTGGGGTATTTTTCATTGTTTGTATTTTTCGCCATTCCACTGGATTTATCATATGTCAGCGTCTACTGCGTGTTTGTGGCGATTTTGATTATGATTGGAGTGGTTTACATACACAACTCACTTTATTACATCAACCCATTTTTAAACCTGCTGGGGTTTAGTTTTTATGACATAACCTATGTGGAGGTGGGCTCGCAAGAAGAGCGGCACGCCAAAATTTTTTACAAAGGCGACTTGGTTATTGAAAACAAAACCTATTTTGTCAAACTCAAAAACGAAAATTTCAGTTTTGTAGATAAAAATCGCGCCAATAATTGAAAAAGGGGAAGAGAGTGCAATCTGCTTTTTTAGGAAGTAAAAAAGATTACTATGTTTATGACCTTTCCAAGTGGCTGGTGTCAATTGCGTCGCTTTTGGTCTTAACGCCGCTTGTGGTTTATAATTTTGAAAAGTGGCGCACTACAAATTCACAAATAAGTGGCAAAATGCTTGTTTTTAAAGGCAAATTGTGGCATGCATACGGCATATTTTTAGTTTGGTTTTGTTTGTTCGGCGCATTTTTGGCGATTTCAAACTATGTGCTGTATGTGCTGGATTTATTGCTGCCACACAATCTTTCGTTTTGGGTTGTAAACGGCATTGTCATTTTGTTTAATGCATACCTGCTTAGAACATTTTATCGCATGTGGGTTAAAAGATGCTTGGCCTTTGAGGGCTCTGTTGTTCCCACAATAGTTAAAACTCGGCTGTGGGCAACCATAAGGTTTGCAGTGCTTGCGTGGTTTATAAGCGTTTTTTCGTTAAATTTAGCAGCGCCTTCTGCCCATCAACTTAAAATGGTGGATTTTGCCCAAGGCCTGCAAATAAGCGGGCAAAACTTGCAATTTTTGGAGAGCGAAAAAACAATTTACATGTTTTGGTGGAAGGATGTGCTGCTCTGCCTTGCCACCTTGGGCTTTTATATTCCAATTTTGCACTATAAAATATTTTGTTGGCGAGTGCGAGGGCTTGCTCTCGCGGCCTAGAAGGGGGCAAAAAGCGCCGACATGCCTTTTAAACGCTCAATCACCTTAAACAAGCGAAAAGTTTGCCAAATCGCTTGTTTTTTAATATAAGATATTATATAATATATTATATATATTAGGCATAGTGTCAATAATTGCGATAAGGGGTAGGTATGGAAGATTACACAGTGGAAGCGCAAGAACTTTCAAAATCAATAAAATATGATGCCAGCGACATTCAGGTGCTGGAAGGGTTGGAGCCTGTTCGTAAAAGGCCGGGCATGTATATCGGCTCGACAGACGAGCACGGTTTGCATCACTTGGTTACCGAGGTTGTGGATAACTCTATCGACGAGGCGCTTGCTGGCTACTGCACACGCATAGAGGTTACCATCAACGAGGATGGCTCTTGTTCTGTTGCCGACAACGGGCGTGGCATTCCAACGGGCGTGATTGAAAAAGAGGGCAAAAGCGCTGTTGAAGTTGTGCTTACAAAATTGCACGCAGGCGGAAAGTTTGGTGGCGAGGGCTACAAGATTTCTGGCGGATTGCACGGCGTGGGCGTTTCTTGCGTGAACGCACTTTCTTCTCGTCTGGTGGCGGAGGTTTATCAAAACGGCCTCTATCACATCATAGAGTTTTCGCGCGGCAAAACCATAACTCCACTTAAAATTGTTGGCAAAACAGAAAAGCGTGGCACAACCATAACCTTCTGGCCAGACGATGAAATTTTTGAAACCACAGTGTTTAACTATGACACCATGAAAAACAGGTTTAGAGAAATTGCCTTTTTGAACAAAGGACTTGTGATTTCTCTTGTAGATAAAAGGCCGGGCAAGGAAAGAAAAGAGGTTTTTGAATTTAAAGGCGGCATAATTGAGTTTGTTGACTTTTTAAACAAAAACCGTGAAACGCTGCTTGCAAATCCTGTTTACTTTAACAAGTTTAACCGCAATGAAAACGGCGAAATTGAAAACGAAATTGAGGTTTGCTTTCAATTTAACGATGGCTACAACGAAATCATAAACGCCTATGCCAACAACATCAACACCGAAGAGGGTGGCACGCACTTAGAGGGCTTTAAAAACGGCCTCACCAAGGTGATTAACGACTATGCGGTTAAAAACAAAATCATCAAAGAAAACGAAAAACTTTCAGGCGAGGATTGCCGCGAGGGCATAACCGCAGTAATCAGCGTTAAATTAAGAAACCCGCAGTTTGAAGGCCAAACCAAAACCAAACTTGGCAACAGTGAAATGCGAACCATTGTTTACAAAGCCATGGTTGACAACTTTGGAGATTATTTGGAAGAGCATCCAGTTGAAGCCAAAAACTTGATTATGAAATCGGTCAACGCTCAGCGTGCAAGGGATGCCGCAAGAAACGCAAGGGAACTGACAAGAAGAAAAAGCGTGCTTGAAAACACAACCTTGCCAGGCAAACTTGCAGACTGCACCGAGAAAAACGCCGAGCATTGCGAGATTTACCTGGTGGAAGGTGATTCCGCAGGCGGTACAGCAAAACAGGGCAGAGACAGGCGTTTTCAAGCGATTTTACCTCTTAGGGGCAAAATTTTGAACGTGGAAAAGGCGCGTCTTCACAAAATTTTGGAAAATAATGAAATCAAAAACATGGTAACTGCTTTTGGCGCAGGCATTGGCAGCGAGTTTGATGCAAGCAAACTTCGCTATCACAAAATCATATCCATGACCGATGCCGACGTGGACGGAGCGCATATTAGAATTTTGCTGCTCACATTCTTCTTCCGCTATATGAAACCACTGATTGAAAACGGATATGTTTATTCGGCAAAACCGCCTCTTTACAAGGTTGCTAGGGGCAAGGATGAAAAATATTTCTACTCGGATGCCGAATTGAATGAAGAACTTGAAACCAACGGCAGAAAGGGCGTTACAATTCAAAGATATAAAGGTCTTGGTGAAATGAACGCAGAGCAACTTTGGGAAACCACCATGAACCCTGAAAAGCGAACACTTATTCAAATTACAATGGAAGACGCCATTGAAGCCGACAAACTTTTCAACCAACTTATGGGTGAAGACCCAGAACTTAGAAGAAGTTTTATCGAAGAAAATGCAACTCTTGTAACTGATTTGGATGTTTAAAATTTAATAAAGGAAAGTAAAAATGAAAGAAGAAAAGAAAAGTTTGGAAGAACTTTTGCAAAACACCAAAATTGAAAAAGTCGATGCTGTGGGTGAACTTAAAAAGTCGTTCATCTCTTATGCCATGGCGGTGAATGTTTCGCGTGCGATACCAGATGTAAGGGACGGGCTTAAACCTGTTCACCGCAGAATTTTGTATGCAATGGGCGAACTTGGCAACTTTTATGACAAGCCGTTTAAAAAATGCGCAAGAATTGTTGGTGAAGTTATGGGTAAATATCACCCTCACGGCGACAGTTCTGTTTACGACGCTATGGTGCGCCTGGCACAGGATTTCTCAATAAGATGTCCGCTTATTGACGGGCATGGAAACTTTGGCTCGGTGGACGGCGACCCACCAGCAGCTATGCGTTACACCGAGGCAAGGCTTTCAAAAATTGCCTCGCTCATGCTTGAAGATATCGACAAAGAAACGGTGGCATTTTATCCAAACTTTGACGAAACACTTATGCAGCCAACCGTGCTTCCAGCCAAATTTCCAAACCTTTTGGTGAACGGCTCGGACGGCATTGCTGTGGGCATGGCAACCAACATTCCACCTCACAACCTCACCGAGGTGATTAACGGCGTGCAGGCGCTGATTGACAACCCAGACATCGACATAGACGAACTTATCAAAATCATTCCTGCACCAGATTATCCAACGGGCGGAATAATCATGGGCAGAAGCGCCATAAAACATGCATATAGAACAGGCCGCGGCGGAATTGTTTTAAGGGGCCGTGCCGAAATTGAAGAAACCTCAACTGGCAGACAAAGAATTGTTATCACCGAACTTCCTTATCAAGTCAACAAAGCAAAATTCATCATGCAGGTGGCGGACCTGGTTAAAAACAAGCGCATTGAAGGCATCTCTGATATCAAGGAAGAATCCGACCGTCAGGGCATGAGAATTGTAATCGACATCAAAAAAGACGCCAATGCACAAGTTGTTTTAAACCTGCTCTACAAACATTCTCAACTTCAACAGGGTGCGGGAATAATCATGCTGGCGCTTGTTGACGGCGTGCCAAAAATCTTAAACCTCAAACAGGTGCTTGAATGCTATCTTGCTCACCAAATTGACGTGCTTGAAAGAAAAACACGCTTTGACCTTGGCAAAGCAAAAGAGCGCGAGCATATTGTTAAAGGCCTTGTTATAGCGCTTGCAAACATTGACGAGGTTATCGCAATCATCAAGGGCTCGGAAGACAAGCAAGACGCGATGGCAAAACTCATTCAAAACTTTGAACTTGACGACATTCAAGCAAACGCAATTTTGGAGATGAAACTCTCTCGCCTCACAAGTTTGGAAGTTGAAAAACTCAATGAGGAACTTAAAGAATTGGAGGCACGAATTGCCGACCTTGAAGACATCCTTGCCAAACCTGAAAGGGTGAAGAAAATCATCCGTGACAACTTGGACGGCATCAAGGCAGAATTTGGCGAGCCAAGAAAAACAGAAATCAGCATGGATGTTGGTGGAATTGAAATCGCCGACTTGATTGAAAAGGAAGACGTTGTAATTTCCATGACGCATCTTGGCTATGTTAAGCGTATGTCAACCAGCGAATACCACGCTCAAAAGCGTGGCGGGGTGGGCATAACCGCGCACAAAACCAAGGATGAAGACTATGTTGACAAAATGTTCATAACCTCTTCGCATGATGACCTATTGTTCTTCACAACCAAAGGCAAGGTTTATGCAATCAAAGCCTACGAAGTGCCGGAGGCACAGCGCACGGCAAAAGGCAGAAGTGTTGTAAATTTGATTGCTCTTGACGCTGACGAAAAGGTTACAACAATCATTCCTCGTGGCGAAGATGCCAAAGGCAATTTGATTATGGCAACCAAAAACGGGCTTATCAAAAAGACGGATTTAAGCGAATTTGAACGCATCAACAAAAATGGCAAGATTGCGATTTCGCTGCTAGATGGCGATGAACTCATCGAAACGCAAATGTCCAGCGGGGAAGATGAAATTTTGATTGCATCACATGAAGGCAAGTGCATCCGCTTTGCTGAAACAGATGTTCGAAAAACTGGCAGAGGCAGCCAAGGCGTTAAATCCATGACGCTCAGCCAAGGTGACACAATAATTGACATGACAATCATCAAAAAAGGCTCGCAAATTGTAACAATCACCGAAAATGGCTATGGCAAGCGTTCTAACGAAAGTGAATATCGTTTGCAAGGCCGTGGCGGCATGGGTGTTAAAGCGGGTGTGTTCAACGAAAAAACAGGCAAACTTGTTGCCCTTAAACAGATAAGCGGCGATGAAGATATTCTTATGATTGCTGACAGTGGTGTGATTATAAGAACACCGATTGAAGACATCAGCATGTTCTCGCGTGTAAGCCAGGGCGTTAAAGTTATGCGTCTTAAAGACGGCGCCAAAATCGTAAGCGTGGCGCTTACCGAAAAACAAGAAGCCACGGACGGCAACCAAGAAACTGACGCGGACACGCCTAACGGCTAACCGCGATTTCTTGGTTTCCCCCGTGAGCCCCCTTCCGCCTCGCTGGGCTCGCCTCTGGACTCGCCTAGCGCTGGCATGGTGTTCGAAAATTTGTGTTGGTCGGGCAAAGCCCTTCTTCCAACAAAATTTGCTCCGTGGATGTAAAAATCGTGGCGGCAACCAAGAAACCGACGCGGAGACAGAATAAAAATACGTAATAAAAAGAAAGCATATCGCTTTCTTTTTTGTTGTTTATAATGTTTTATTTGACTTTTTTGGGTGTTATGACTAAAATAATTAAATCAAGGAGATTTTTATGCCAGAGTTTGTAAGACCAAGACCAGTTTTTCCAAAGTGCGCTGTTGTTACCGGCGGCATGCCATATGGCAATAAACATTTGCATTTTGGCCACGTTGCAATGATGCTTAGGGCGGACACGCTCGCTCGTTTTTTGCGCGATAGAATTGGAAGCGAAAATGTTGTGTTTGTTTCGGGCACAGATTGCTATGGCTCAACCATCACCGAAACTTACAGAAAATTAAAGGAAGAAGGCAAACTTGCTGGTCAAAGCCTTTATGACTTTGTTTATTCCAACTATTTAGACCAAAAAAAGACTTTTGAAGATTTTGAAATTCAGCATAACTTTTATGGCGGCTCGGCATTGGAGCCAATGAAATCGCAACACGAAAAAATGAGCGATTACTTTTTTACAACACTCTATTCCACGGGTTTGGTTTCCAAGCATAAATCTTTGCAGTTCTATGACGAAAAACTGGGCGTGCTGCTAAACGGCAGGCAGGTGGTTGGCAAGTGCCCAATAGAGGGCTGCCAAAGCGAAAAGGGCTATGCGGATGAGTGCGACCTTGGCCATCAATATCTGCCAATGGATTTGATTGACCCTGTCAGTGCGCTTTCAGGTGAAAAACCAAAATTGATTGAAGTGGAAAATTGGTTTTTCGATTTGGATAAGTGCACCGACGAGGTTAGGCAGTGGATTGAAAGCATTGAAAAACGCAGCGACACGCCAAACTTTATGGTTAAAGAGATAAAAGAGTTTCTTAAAAAGCCGGAAACATATGTGAAAAAAGAATATGTTCCAAAACTTAAAACTCTTTCGCTTCCGCCATACGAATTTGTGGATAAAAACGCGCCAAGCGTTACGCTTATTTTTAACAAACTCAGCGACAGAGAAGAGGCGTGCAAAATTCTTGCGCAAAACTTTATTCATTACCGCAACGGCAAAACGCTTGTGCCTTTCCGCCTTACGGGCAACACAGAATGGGGAGTGCCTTGCAGAGAGGTTGATGGGCTGAAAGGCCAAACCTTCTATTGCTGGCCGGAAAGTTTGTGGGCGCCAATTTCGCTTACCAAGGCATACTTAATCAGCAAGGGCAAGGGTGAGGACGAGTGGAATAAGTACTGGAAAAGCACCGATGCCCAGGTTTATCAAGTGCTCGGCGAAGACAACCTTTCTTTCTATGGCCCAGCGCAACAGGGCATATGGATGCACATGCAGGGCAAGAGGGCCTCTTTTCCACCAAAGGATGGAGATTTTCAACTTACAAACCTTGTGCCAATTAAACACCTTTTGTTCTTGAACAAAAAGGCATCATCCTCTGGCGCGGTTAAGCCACCAATGGCAAAAGAATTTTTAAATTATTACACGCCAGAGCAACTTAGAATGCATTTCTTAGGCATGAACCTTACAAACAATAATGTAAATTTTATGCCAAAACCATTTAACCCAGATGCAAAACCTGATGAACTTGACCCAGTTTTAAAAGAGGGCAATCTGCTTACAAATGTTTACAACCGCATTTTGCGAACGGTTTTCTATTCCACTCAAAAATATTTTGACGGCAAAATTCCTGAGGCACCAATTTCGCCAGAGGTTAAAGAAACTTGCAAAAAGGCCATATTAGATTACGAGCGCTTTATGTATGATAAAAAATTCCATCAAGTCATCAACTGTGTGGATGTGTTTGTAAGAAACATCAACAAAAATTGGGTGGCAAAAGTTTCCTCTTGCGATGAAGAGGGCTTAAAAGCGCTTACTGTAAACACGATTGAACTCATCAGGGTGGCAAACATTTTGCTGCATCCACTTGCGCCAGTGGGCACAGAAAAGGTGAGGGAATATTTGGGCTTTGACGAGCGTTCATTCAGTTGGGATTATATATTTGAAGATTTCACTTTCTTCAAAACCTCGCCAAGTATAAAAACTTTGCAAGAAAAAGAAGACTTCTTCAAAAAGCACCCTTCGCAACTAATTTAAACGAGAGAAATCTCGTTTTTTTAATATCTCTAACAATTTGGTTGCGAGTGCAAATCACTCGCATTGCTCGCTAAGAGATTCGGCAGGTTCAAATGAATAATAAAAAAAACGAAGAGATGTCTCTTCGTCTTTATTTTGGTTGCCCTTGTTGATTATCGATAGTAAAAATACTATCAATATCAACAATCTCCCCAGTTTTTTCGTTAACTTGTGTTATAAGTTCGTTATTTGCTTTGAATTTAGCATCTTTCTTTTGGCAAAGTTTTCTATATTCAAGTAAATTCTTTGCACTTTCAGTTCCTTGTAAATCCCAATCTCCATATTTCAGTTCGCCACTGAATAAATGAGTTTTGAGAATATCAAGGTCAAGAGTAGCACAGCAAGTTGTTGGAATAAGATTGATATAGACTTCAACTTTATCTTTGTAGAC
>CALVTD010000021.1 GCA_944359935.1 uncultured Clostridia bacterium
GTTCCCGGCGGGAATCGAACCCACATCGGTCGCTTAGGAGGCGACTGTTCTATCCGTTGAACTACGGGAACGCATCGTATAAAAAAGGGCTTTTACTAAAACCCTTTTTATTATAATAGTTTTCGCTGATAAATGCAATCATTTTGCGTTTTTTATTTTAATTCTTGCTTAATTTCATAAAACTTTTTCCATGGGCTGGTCTTTTTCAATCGTCTCACCGCCTCTTGCATGTCAATCCCGTCAGGCGCAACGCTGTCCAATTCCACCCATGAAATTGGCATGGAAACTTTTGCTCCACCTCTGGCGCGCAAAGAGTATGGCGCAACGCTGGTTGCCCCTTTGCCATTTCTTATCCAATCAATAAAAATTTTGCCTGCTCTGGCGTCTTTGCGCACATTGCTGGTGTATTTTTGTGGCCATTTGCTTTCCATCAACTCTGCTATTCTTTTTGCAAAATCATGAAAGGTTTGCCAATCCTTACACTTAGAAAATGGAACAACAACATGATAGCCCTTTCCTCCGCTGGTTTTCAAAAAACTTGTCAGCGAAAGTGAACTTAAAACTTTTTTCAAATCTTTTACGCCCTGCCTAACCTTTTCCAGCGGCATACCTTTGTCGGGGTCTAAATCAAACACCATCATATCTGGCTTGTCAATGGCATTTACTTTGCTTCCCCATGTGTGAAATTCAATCGTGCCCATCTGCGCTTCGCTTATTATTCCACTTTTTGTGCATATGAAAAAGTATTCATCTTCCTCGCCGCTGGAAGAGGTTATTTTGATATTTTTTATGCCCTCATTGAGTGATTGCTGATGTTTTTTAAAAAAGCATTCTCCCTCCACGCCATCATTGCACCTGACAACTGAAAGCACCCTGTTTTGCAAAAACGGCATCATGGCATCAGCAACGCGCTCGTAGTATTCAATCACCTGCATTTTGGTGATTTTTTTGTCTTTAAACACAATCCTGTCTGGGCTGGTGATTTTCACCCCCAAAACTTGCGGCTGAGGCTTTTCTTCAAGCACCACATCACTTGCCGCCTTATCTTCCCTCAGCCCTTTAAAACTTGCTTGGCGCAGCCAGCCATCATCGGTGATTTCCGCATACTGCACCTCACAGATGTATTTCGGCTTGGTGAAAAAAAGTTGCTCATCTTTTCTTTTAGGCACCTTGTTTGAAAATGGCGATTTTTGTTCGGCATGCTTTTTCAGCAAATTTGCCAGCCTCTTGCCCTCCGCCAAATTAAACCCCGTTCCCGTTCTGCCGATGTATTTTAATTTACCCTCTTCCATCACCCCAAGCAGCAGGCTGCTGACACCCTCACTTTTTTTGGAGGACAAAACGAAGCCACCAATCACAAACTCTTGGCGGCGATAGCATTTAATTTTAATCCAATCTTCACTGCGCCGGCCCACATATTCGCTGTCTGTGCGCTTGCCAACAATTCCTTCAAGTCCAAGTTTTTGCGCCTCATCAAAAAATTTCTGCGCATTTTGAGTGATGTGGTCGCTATACATGATGTTTTTAGGCGCACCTTTTAAAACCTTTTTTAGCAAATGCTTTCTTTGAATAAGCGGCTTTTTTCTTAAATCTTCGCCCTGATATGCCAGCATGTCAAACACCATATAAACCAAAGTTTTGTTTTCAGGATGTGTAACATATGTTTGAAGCGCCCCAAAATCTGTTCTGCCCTGCTCATCCAGCACCACCATTTCGCCGTCAAGCACCGCCGCTTTTCCATCAAAAAATTGCTGTAAACTTTGCTGCACGGCGGTGAATTTGGATGAAAAATCCTTTCCATTTCTGGAAAGCAGTTTAACTTTGGAGTTTTGAATGAATGCCAGCGTGCGATAGCCATCAAATTTAATTTCATACAGCCAGCCTTTGCTTTTAGGAATTTCATTCACAAGCGTGGCAAGCATTACTTGCGCCTTTGTGAATGGATTTTTTACGCAACTTTGCCCACTCTTAATTTGTGAAAAAGTTTTGCCACTTACAACGCTTGTTTTAAATTTGCTTATTCCCACACTTGCTTTTGCAAATTCATCTTCTTCTTTAATCAGCAGCCAGTTGTCGCCCTTTTCTGCATGGTTTTGCATACGCGCCAGCGCCCATTTGCCCTTGATGCGCTGCCCAAACATTTCAAATTTAAGTGAGCCTGCTTTAAGCCCCCTGTCAAAATCTTCAAGCGGAGCGTATGTGCCCTTATCCCAAATCATCACCTGTCCGCCGCCGTATTCACCCTTTGGAATGTTGCCCTCAAAATCGGCGTAATCAAGTGGATGGTCCTCCACCTTCACTGCAAGCCTTTTATCTTTTTTATTGAAAGACGGGCCTTTTGGTACTGCCCAACTAAGCAGAGCACCCTTCCACTGCAACCTAAAATCAAAATGAAGATGTGAGGCGTTATGCCACTGAATTACAAAAATTAACGCATTTTTGCTGATTTTTTGCGATTTTTTTGGCTTTGGCTCGCTAGTTTTATTAAAATTACGCTTTTTTGCGTATTCCTGCAACTTTTTCATATCAAAAATTATTGGCAGCAAAAAAACATTTATTCGCCAATTTGCTTTGAATTATTTTGCAAAAAATAAACAAAATGTTATAATCAAAACATAAGGAGAAAAAAAATATGGAAAAGAAATATGAGCCTCTGTTCTCGCCTTGGAAAATTGGCAATGTTGAAATTAAAAATCGTTTCGTCATTTGCCCTATGGGTGGAACATCACTTTTTGGTTGGATGGAAAAACATCATTTCGACCAAGATGCCGCTGACTTTTTCTTAAACCTTGCAAAAAATAATGTTGGGTTAATCATCCCAGGCATCGCACCAATTAGAAACTTAATTGGAGGAAGTTGGCTGTATAAAGCCAATGGCGCTTTTAAAAAGTTAAAGCCATATATGGATGAGATACACGCAAACGGCGCAAAACTTTTTGTGCAACTCACGGCTGGTTTTGGGCGCTCTTTCTCAATTCCAACCATGCTTGTGCCAATGCTTAAAAACAAAGTTTTGGGCGCAATTTTAAAACCTGTTATTGATGTTTCAAGAATTTGCGCATCGCCAAGCAAACTGCCATCAAGGTGGGCTGAGGGCGTTTATTGCAGGCCTTTGAAGAAAAAAGAAATCAAAAAAATGATTGAAGGCTTTGCAAAAACCGCAAAGCGTTGCCAAGAGGCTGGCGTGGATGGTGTGGAAATTCACGCTGTGCATGAGGGATATTTGTTAGACCAATTCACCACCGAATACACCAACAAGCGCACAGACGAATATGGCGGAAGTTTTGAAAACCGCTATCGCTTCCCCGTTGAAATTGTTAAGGCAATTAAAAAAGCGTGTGGAGATGACTATCCTGTTTCGCTGCGCTATTCGGTTGTAAGCAAAACCAAAGGTTTTTGCGAGGGCGCACTGCCTGGCGAAAAATTTAAAGAAGTTGGCAGAGATATGGCTGAAAGCGAAAAGGCTGCAAAATATCTTCAAGATGCGGGCTACGACATGCTCAACTGCGATAACGGCACATATGACGCATGGTATTGGGCTCACCCACCTGCATATATGCCAAACAACTGCAACCTTGAAGATGTTGCTCACATCAAAAAATTTGTTGACATCCCTGTTGTTTGCGCTGGAAAAATGATTCCACAAACGGGCGCAAAAGCGGTTAAGGATGGCAAAATTGACGGCGTAGGTTTTGCAAGGCAATTCCTCACCGACCCTGAATGGATAACCAAACTTATTGAAGGCAGAGAAGAGGACATCATGCCTTGCATACATTGCCACAACGGCTGCTTCCCAATGTCGCACTATAAAGGCATCGCATGCGGTGCGGCTATGGCAGACTCCAAACACATGTCAAGATGCGCACTTAATCCACTCACCATGCAAAATCATAAATATGACATCCACCCTGCAAAACGCAAAAAACGCGTGGCTGTAATCGGTGGCGGTGTTGGTGGAATTGAAGTTGCAAGAATTGCCACATTGCGCGGCCATGAAGTTACCATCTACGAAAAAACCGACAAACTGGGCGGAGTGTTCATCCCAGCCGCAGCACCAAGTTTTAAAGAAAACGACAAAGCGCTTATTGAATGGTATAGGCGCCAAATTGCATCACTGCCAATCAAAGTGGTTTACAACACCGAAATCACCGACATTTCAAAACTCGACGCTGACGAAATTGTGATTGCAACAGGTTCAAAAGCAAGGACTCTTAAAATTCCTGGCGGCGAAAAATGCATCGATGCCATAGATTACCTAAATGGCAAAGAGGTTGGCGACAGGGTTGTGATTATCGGTGGCGGACTAAGCGGCTGCGAAATTGCATATGATTTATTCCTCAAAGGCAAAAAGCCAGTTATCATTGAGTCGCAGCAAGATTTGATGGTTTCAAACAGCCTGTGCCTTGCAAACTCTTCATATTTAAGAGATTTCTTCAAAACCAACCATGTGCCTGTGTATCTTGAAAGCAGCGTAAAAGAAATTACAGATGGTCAAGTTGTTTTTGCCACAAAAGATGGTCAAGAAGGCAAAATTGAAGCAGACAGTGTAATCTGCGCAATCGGCTATAATCCTGCCCCACTTGCAAAAGCATCCAAACATGTTCACATTGTTGGTGATGCACTAAAAGTTGGAAACCTGCGCACAGTTGTATGGCGTGCAT
This sequence comes from uncultured Clostridia bacterium, assembly GCA_944359935.1. Taxonomy (GTDB): domain Bacteria; phylum Bacillota; class Clostridia; order Christensenellales; family UBA1242; genus Caccovivens. The sequence continues at coordinate 4,662 of CALVTD010000021.1, forward strand.
GGGAAGTTGCAGAAAAGATTTAACAAAAAAAACAAAAAAGTCAGCGTTTGCTGACTTTTTATTTTGTCATATCCATTTGATTGCTTGCCGCACAAACTATCGCCTGTGGATTTGCCAATCTAATTCCCTTTTTCAACACTGATGTTTTTTTGCAAATTTTTGCAAAATCATCCCAAGTTAATTTTGGATTTTTTTGCAGGCACAAAGCATACATGCCAACGGCTTGCGGAATCGTCCAACTGTAACATCCCGTTGGCTCATATTTGTAACCATCTAGACTTGTAAACTCTGGAATAACCTTGCCACCACATACAAAACTAACCCTTTCTTCATACCAGCCATAATTTTTAGTCCATAATGGTCTGTAAAATTTTTTAGTTGTTGGGTTAATTTCACAATTAGAAAAATCTTTTCCAAAACGCTCTGATGAAACGACCTCACAACCTAACGTTTGCAATTCATTGACTATTTTTAAATAAGGTGCACCTATTTCATTTATAATTTTCTCTCTTTCGACGATATTTTTTGCCCTTAATGATTGATTGTTTCTTAATAAAGGCCCGCTTATATTCACTACACGAATTTTTTCACCTGATTTCACTCTTTTTAAAATGTCGTTTAAAATAGTATATGTCGCCCTATCAACTTCATCGCCATGTCCTTGATAAGTATTATAGTGCAAAACTTTCACTCCAGGAGCAGCACCTATATTTTGTCCGCATAAATTAGATAAAACTCCATCTGAGTGAAAATGTGTGTCTGTATCTCCAAATAAATCAATAACCTCAATATTTGAGTTTTTAAATTCTATATGGTCTTTGTCTTGAAAGCCAAAATCAATAACCGCAACTGTAACTCCTCGTCCATCTATTCCATTTCTATGCAAATTTTTGATGCCTAACATTGGATCTTTACCAAATTCAATAAACTCGTCTGGTTGAAAATCTCGCGGCATTTTATCTTTTGGAAAAACAGTGCTTGAACTATATGCTATGCCCGCCATAGCTGTTCTATCCAAATCAGTTAAGTCGCATTTAGATAAATCTCTATAACAAAAACCAAATTTATCAAAAAAATCTGATAATGGGGCTTCGTCATTATAAATCGTGTCGTAATTTTTAATATCTTCAACCCATTGTTTTGTTACAACATTGGGTATTTTGTAAAGTGAATTTACTAATTTGTTATATTTTTCATATGTCCACATAAAAACCTCTTTCTTATTTTTCAATATATTTCCTAATAAATTTTTCAATCTTGTCAAAAGGAATTACATCAAGTTTATCGTATAAATCGGTGTGCACTGCATTTGGAATTGTTAAAAACTTTTTATTTGTTCCCTTCAATTTTGCAAATGCATCCTTACTGAAATAGTAGGAATGTGCCTTTTCGCCGTGCACAAGCATCACCGCGCTTTTTATCTCACTGGCATATGCAAGTATTGGCATGTTTAAAAATGAAAGTGATGAAGTTGCATTCCAACCATCATTTGAGTTTAGCGACCTTTTATGATACCCTCTGCTGGTTTTGTAATAGTCATAGTAATCTTTCACAAAGAAAGGCGCATCTGCTGGAAGAGGGTCAACCACGCCGCCTGCTCGCTTGTAAGTGCCTGTTTTGTAATCTTCGGTTCGCTGAGCGTTCAAACTTTTTCTAAGTTCATATCTCGCTTTTGCGCTCATGCTGTCAAAGTAACCATTCGCCGTAACCCTGCTCATGTCATACATGGTGACAGCGATTGTCGCTTTAATTCTTGTGTCGATGGCAGCCGTATTCAATGCCATGCCACCCCAGCCACATATGCCAATTATGCTGATTTTTTCAGCATCAACATTGTCCTGAACACTCAAAAAATCAACCGCCGCTTGAAAATCTTCCGTTTTGATGTCAGGCGAAGCCACATATCTTGGCTGGCCACCACTTTCACCGGTGTAAGATGGGTCGAGGGCGATTGTCAAAAATCCGCGCTCAGCCATTTTCATTGCATACAATCCAGAGGATTGCTCTTTAACCGCGCCAAAAGGTCCGCAAACCGCAATCGCAGGCAATTTTCCTCTTGCATTTTTTGGCCAATACATGTCGGCTGCAAGAGTTATGCCATAGCGGTTGTAAAAAGTAACCTTTTTTGTATCCACTAAATTAGATTTTTCAAAAACCTTATCCCAAACTTTTGTTAATTTTAACTTTTCCATGTTTCCTCCATGAAAATTATATCACAATTTGAAGAAATAATAAGAATAAAAAACATGTTAAATTTAACATGTTTTTCATTTCTTCTCCTCTGCTTTTTGTGCTTTAATGTATAAAAAGTATGGTCTGTCTATTTGATATTTATATTTCGAAACTAGTTTCACAGCATTTTTCTCTGGTTGTGACTCTTTCACTTCAAGTATACTAAATTTGTTTTCAATTAAAGTGTTTAAAATTGTAGAAAAATTACGGTGATATTTAATTGTAGAGTCTGCCATCCAATTTAAAACCCTTTGCGAGTTATTGTTATAGTCGCTTAAAAGATAGTATCTTTTACCTTCAACTTCGATATATGAACTTGCGCTTCTATCATTAAAAATTGGAGCAGTTGCAATTGGATGCTCTTGCGAAAAAAGCAACACTCCGCCAGGATTTAACAAATTAGAAATTTCTTTTATAAGTTTTTTAAAATTTTCTATGTAATGAAAAGCAAGTGAACTAAAAACGATGTCAAACTTCTGCTTAATTTTGGATAATTGCTCCATTGACAGTTGAATGAATTCTATATTATCTTGCGTTGTAAGTTGTTTTGCCAGTGACATCATATTTTGTGAGACATCAAGCCCAACAACCTTTTTTGCGCCTTTTTCAGCAAAAAACCTAGACATCCCTCCTGCGCCGCATCCTAAATCTAAAACCGTTTTATTCTTTACATTTGGCAGCATAGCCTTTATTTCTGGTATTTCAATAAGTTCGTTGGCATTTAATTTAGATTGCCTCATTTCATTGTATTTTTCAAAAAATTCAAGATTATCATAGACATTTTGTGGTTGTTTCATAAAATTCTCTCCCAGTAACAGAATAATACTATAACAAAAATTAAGCAAGCAATTTACATCCAGTGCGCCTAAATTTGGCAAACGCAGTCACCGCTGCCTTTGCTTTTCCGCCCGTTCAAGTCCCATCAAATTATAAAAAACAAGCCTGACGGCTTGTCTCCTGGTGCTGGTGGTGGGACTTGCTCCGCCTTTGAAGCATGCGCAAGAGGCAAAGCAGGCTATCACGCCGGGGCGGGCAAACGCAGTCACCGCTGCCTTTGCTTTTCCGCCCGTTCAAGTCCCATCAAATCGTAAAAAAACAAGCCTAACGGCTTGCCTCCTGGTGCTGGTGGTGGGACTTGAACCCACACGAAGTTGCCCTCTCAGGATTTTAAGTCCTGTGCGTCTGCCATTCCGCCACACCAGCGTGTGATTGCTTTTCATATTGATTTGTTAAATTGTTTTTTCGCACAGGACTTTTAAGCCCAGTGCGTCTGCCACTGTACCCTAAAAATGCGAGCATTTTCAGGGAACCCGACTTCACCCTAAAAATGCGAGCATTTTCAGGGAACCCGACCGCCACACCAGCGTGTGATTATTTTGCGGGCTTTTTAAAACCTGCCTGTCCTTGGGTTAAAATAAAATATGGAGGTACCACCCGGATTCGAACCGGGGAATGAAGGTTTTGCAGACCTTTGCCTTACCGCTTGGCTATGGTACCGTTTGTGAACATAACTAAATTATCATAAATAAGTAATTTAGTCAATTATTTTTATGCAAAAACGCACAAATATGTGATTTTTTACAAGAAAAAACTGAGCGAACGCTCAGTTATCTCCCATCAAAAAGCCTTGAATTATTGTTTCCTCCGCCTGCTGTTTTGTTAATCCCAGCGTCATAAGTTTTGTAAGTTCCTCGCCTGCAATCTTGCCGATTGCCGCCTCATGCACAAGTGAGGCATTATTGTCAGCGGCGTCAATTTTTGGAATGGAAACAATTCTTGCCTCATCAAGCACAATGCCGTCGCATTCCACATGCCCAAAACATTGATTTTTGCCGATGATGTTAGACTTAAATTCTTGAACTGAATAGTTCTTTGCCACGCTTCTGCTGCTTATTTCCACGCTGCTGTTTTCGCCCAACAGGTTTACATCAAACTGCGTTTTTGCGGTTTGGAAATCGGTGGTCAGTAATTTTTCTGTAACCATAAGTTTGGCGTTATCTTTAAGGCTTGCAAAAGTTTTTCGAATTGTGGAAGTAACCCCTTCAATTTGAATGGTTTCCATATGCATCTGACTGCCACTTTCCATATAAATTTTGGTAATAGGATTTAAAACTTTTCCACCGCTTCCTTCACCTTCACCAACATGACTTTCAAAATATTTCACTTTACTGTTTTTTGAAATGTGAAAACAATGAATACCATTATGCGTGCTGGTGTTGCAGGTAGAGTTGTGTATGCCGCATCCCGCCACAATGGTTACATCGGCATTTTCGCCGATATAAAAATCGTTGTAAACCAAATCATCAAGTCCGCCAACGGTAATCAACACTGGAATATGCACACTTTTGCCCACAACATTTGGCTTAACAAAAATGTCTATTCCGCTTTTATCTGTTTTTGGAACAATTTCAATTTCGCTTGTGGAGTTTCGCTTGACTATCTCGCCATTTCTCCTGATGTTTACTGCGCCAGCCGGAATTTTATGAAGCCCTGAAACTTTTTCAAGCAATGCTTTTTCAATTTTATTCATGCTCACCTCGCAGTTTGTCGCATTGGTTGTTTTGGATGTATGGCAGCACTTGTTTGTATTTTCCAACCTTTTCCACCCTGCCACCTTTAAGCAAAATCACCTCGTCAGCAATCTCTAAAATTTTCTTTTGATGGCTTACGATGATGTTTGTTGCCTCGCCAAGCGACCTAAAAATTTTTGTCAAGTTTTCAAAACTCCACAAATCAATGCCCGCTTCTGGCTCATCAAAAATGTTCAACTTGCTTTTTCTGCATATGGCCATGGCAAGTTCGATGCGCTTTAATTCCCCGCCCGAAAGCGTGCCATCTAGCGGCCTGTCAATGTAATCTCTCGCGCACAACCCCACCGCTGAAAGATAGTTGCACAAAGTTTTAAAATCATTGCTCTTTCCTGTTGCGGCGTCAAGCAGGTCGCGCACTTTCAAACCCTTAAATTTAACTGGCTGCTGAAAAGCATAACTAATCCCTAAGTTTGCCCTTTCATTTATTTGCAAGCCGTCTAGGCTGATGCCGTTAAAAACTATGTTTCCGGTTGTTGGCGTTTCAATGCCCATAATCATTTTGACAAGAGTAGACTTGCCACTGCCGTTTGGGCCGGTGATGACATATGTTTTTCCATCTTCAAAAGTTAAACTCACATTGTCAAGAATGGTTTTGTTGAGCCCGTCTTCTTCAACAATGTAACTTATATTTTCAAGTTTTAACATAACTTAATGATAGCATTATATTTTTTTTATGTCAACAAATAGAAACTTTGTTTTGTATTAACGATAAGTTTGACTTTTAAAATTCAATTGTTTATTATTAAATTGATGACTATCACTAACATGAAAAATCAATGTAAAATTGGATACCAGGGTGCAAAATATAGTTATAGCGAGTTTGCAACAACTAAATTTATAGCAAAAATGGGATATAAAAATGTTCAAACATATCCTCTGACTTCTTCTAATAATGTTGCAAAAAGTCTATTAGAAAAAACTATAGATTTTGGAGTTGTTGCCGTAAAAAATAATATTGGCGGTCTTGTAAACGAAAGCAAAAAAATTTTATCTAATAAAAAATTTCAAGTGCTGCAAACGCTTGAAATGAACATTAGCCATTGTCTTTTTACATACGATAAGGAAAACGCAAATAAAATTGATTTGATTGTTTCACATGAGCAAGCATTAAAGCAGTGTAAAAACTTTATTAAAAATAATTTTCCGACTTGTAAAATACAAAAATATGTCGACACTGCAAAAAGTGCAGAAGATTTAAAAAATGGGATTTTAACTCAAACAAGCGCAGTTATCTGCAGCGAACCGGCAGGGCTTGCAAATAATTTATTTTTATTTAAAAGAAATATTGCAGACATGCCAAGCAAAACCACATTTGCACTTTTAAAATTAAGTTGTAATTCGCCCGAGAGATGCGATAGAAAACCAAAAAATCGCGGTTAGCCGTATGGCGTGCCCGCGATAATTTTTTGGTTGCTTAAATTCAAATATGCCGCGACAGAAAAATATGCTTTGATAAAATCTTGGAGTCAAATTTTCATGAGGCAAAGGCTGCGCCTGTTCATGAAAATTTGCGAACACCTTTTCAGCGCCAGCGGCTTCCGGGAAGACGCCAGCGAGGCGGAAGGGGGCTCACGGAGGAAACCAAAAAATCGCGGTTAGGCAAAATGCCGTGTCCGCGATTATTTTTTGGTTGCCCCTGTGAGAATTTGGAGCGGAAGACGGGGTTCGAACCCGCGACCTTTGCCTTGGCAAGGCAACGCTCTACCAACTGAGCCACTCCCGCATAAGGTTTGCGACTTAATAAATATATCAAATTAGTTTAAAAAATGCAACTGTTTTTGAACATTTTTTTATTAAATCGCAATTTTGATTGTTATTTTGCCCGCGAATGATGGCAAATTAAGTAAATTACTTGATACTGCTTGGCAAACTGTTCAACCAAAGACAGCATATTTTTTAAGGATTTTTCGTCTAAATTAACAAAAGGGTCGTCCAAAATCACAAACGGTTTTTGCTTTTGAAACACGCTTTCAATAAGCGCAAAACGTTTGCAAATGGTAACTAAATCGCGTTTGCCGCGGCTGAGATATTTATCCTCTCTAACGCCAGTTTGCGTATCTAACAAAACATTAAGGTCGCTGTCGAGTTTAATTTGACCCTTTTCTTCAAGTTTGCGCAAAAAGTCATCAAATTTCTGCTGCATTGGCTCAACAAAACGCGTTGAAATGTTATTTTTCGCCTGCTCCAAAAATTCAAGCGCGCTTTTGATGATTTCTTGTTTTTGGTTGTTCTCCTGCTTGGCTATCTGCATGGAAGTAATTGCCGCGTCTTGCTCTTCAATATCTTCCACAAGCATTTCAATCTGCCTTTCAATTTGGCTTAATCTAATTTTAGCAACCGCCAAATCTTTATCCTGCTGCGCCTGTTGCGACAGATCATTTATGTTCTTTTCTGCGCTGGCGGCAATTAAGATGATTTGCTGTTCAACATGCGAAATTTGCACGTTTAAATTTTCCAAATCACCTTTGAGTTTGCTGGTTTCTTCTCCGCCCTCTTTTTTAAGTTTTGCAAACAAAATCGCCCAAAGAATTAACAGCACGCCTGCGACTGCGCCTATGGTTGCCGTTAAATAAGTTGCCTGACCTGTTACACCAAAAACCAGCGCCAGAACTGCACAAACAATGCTAAAACCAAACATAACCCAAAGTTTTGTTTTGGAAGAAGAGTTTTGTTTTTGCTTAATCGCCAGGCGTTTTTCCGCCTCTGCACGCTGCGCCTTTAAAGTGTTTAATTGCGCTAACTTCTCTTGCGAGCCATCACTTTGAGGTTTTTGCGGCTCAGGCGTTTCACGAGTGGTTTTTTCAAGCGAAGCAATCTGCTTGCTGAGCGACTGCTTTTGAGATTGCAACTGTTCAAGTTCAGCCTTTTTTTCATCCATCTGTTGCTGCGCAGTATAAATTTCATGCACCTTTGGCGTGGCAACAGTGAGCGCGCGAGAAAACTCTTTCAATTTTTTTAACGCTTGTGAATATCTTTCCGCATCGCCGCTGAAAGAGCCTGCCCCGCTCAAATGCGAGCGCACTTCATCATTTATTTCGCTGTCAATATCTCCCTGCGCAAAAAAAGTGCTGATGCAAAAGGTATTTTTGCCCACATCAAAAAGTTCCTCGCCAAGATTGGAAGAAAAATCTTTTGAAATCTTATTGGTTTGCAAATCTAAAAGTTCAAAGCGGTCACCTTCTGGCGTTGGAGCAAATGTTCTAAGCACGCGGTATGCTTTTCCATCAACCTCAAAAATCAGGCTGCCGCCATAAGTTCCACCCTGCCAAGGTTGATATTTGCTGCGCTCTGCATCATAGGCTTTGCTGTTGCCTTTTTTATCCATACCATAAAACATGGCTTTGATAAAAACCGCAAGTGTGGTTTTGCCCCATGCATTCTTGTTTTCAATAACATTCAGCCCACTGTTAAAAACATGGTCATAGCCACTAAGTTTGCCAAAATTTTCGATATGTAAACTCAAAATTTTCATAAGCTCACCTCTTCGCCTCTAAGCGCGGCTATGCCCGCTTTGATGCACTCTTGTTTTTGCGGGTCAGTTAAACTACTGTCGCTAACAAGATTGACAAATTCGGCTTTGAGAGAAAGCGTTTCTTTTTTGATTTTTTGAATGTCAAGTTTTATGCTTGTTCTATCTTTTAACTCAAAGTAAAAGAAGTCGCTGGAAAACTTTTGCAAAATCATCTCTGGCTTTTTATCCAACTCCTCATCCACCGCGCCTGTAAGCACCACTTGCACCAAATCGGTTGATTTGGCGTTTTTTAATTTTTGCTTAATCAAATTTTCGATGTCGATGAAACTTGCGCACGATGAGATGTCCACTTCAAGCGACAGAAACCTTCGTGCAGAGTTTAAATCTTTTCTCTGCCATGTCAGTTTGCCGTCTTTCACCTCAATTAAAACATAACTTA
>CALVTD010000022.1 GCA_944359935.1 uncultured Clostridia bacterium
AGTTCGTAGGCAAACGGAACTAGCCCGAAAAAGAACATTCCAAGGCTTGCCAAAAACCTGTTGTCTGGGTCGCCTTGAACTTTGCAATAAATCGCCATTGCAACGCCAGTAAGCATGATTGCAAGGTCAAATGCAATCATGAACCATCTAAAAATCTTTTGTTTTTTAGTCATCGTTTGCAGTGCTTTTTCCATAAATTAATCCTTTAACAAATTTTCAAGCAGCGCTTTGTTTTTTTGCAGTTTTGCACGTTCTTCATCCACAAGTGCTTTTGGCGCTTTTTCAACAAAGCGAGGGTTTTCAAGCATCTTTGTGCTTCTTTGAATTTCAAATTTAAGGCTTTCAATTTCTTTTTGTTTGCGCTCGCGTTCCTTATCTTCATCCACAAGTTGACCGATTGGCAAATATGCCATCATCTCATCTGCAAGTGCTTTAACATATTTTTCAGCAATTTGCCCTTCATTTGAAACAACCTCAATTTGATTGCCAAACCCAAGTTTATTTATTCCCGCCAAAAGGTTTTGGTTAAGTTTAATTTTAGATTGAACATAAATTTTTGTGCGCTTGTTGTCAGGCACTTTATATTCTGCCCTAACTGCCCTGATGGCTTTAATGAGTTTGATAACTTCCTCAAACTGTTTTGAATTTGCCTGTCTTTGCGCCTCTGGGAATTTGCAGAGCATGATGGTTTTTTCATGAATTGGCAGCGAGAGGTAGATGTATTCTGTTACAAACGGAATGAAAATATGGAACATCTTTAAGCAACCATCCAGCACATAAAGCAGCACGCTTTGTGTTGTGACCTTGGCTTTTACATCTTCTCCATACAAATCAAGTTTTGCAAGTTCAATATACCAATCGCAGAATTTGCCCACGAAAAAGTCCATCAAAAGCGAAAGCGCACCAGAGAGGTTGTATCTATCCATGCTCTTGTTAAAAGCCTTAACCATTTTGTTGAAATGATGCAAAATCCACTTGTCTTTTTCTGCCAAGTTTTCAAGTTTAATCTCTTTAACCCCCTCGGTTGCAGAGATTACAAATTTGCTGGCGTTGTAAATTTTGTTGATAAAGATTTTTGCTTCTTTAATTCTGTCTTCGCTGTATTTAAGGTCTGTGCCCATGCTCATGCCGTTAATCAGCGAAAGCCTGAGCGCGTCAGCGCCATATTTGGCAATCATCTCCATTGGGTCTATGCCGTTGCCAAGATGTTTAGACATTTTAACGCCCTTTGCATCACGAACAATGCCGTTGATTACAACATCTTTAAACGGAATTTGCTTCATGAAGAACAAACTTGAAAACACCATTTTTGAAACCCAGAAAGTTATGATATCATAACCTGTCACAAGCACATCGGTTGGATAGTAATATTTTAATTCTGGGGTCTGTTTTGGATAGCCAAGTGTTGAGAATGGCCAAAGCGCGGAAGAGAACCATGTGTCAAGCACATCAGGGTCTTGATGCAGATTTTTGCTGCCACAGTTTGGGCAAAATTCAGGGTCCTTCTCCTGCACAATCTGCTTTCCGCAATCATCGCAATAGAACACAGGAATTCTATGTCCCAGCCAAATTTGTCTTGAAATGCACCAATCTTTGATGTTGCCAAGCCAGTTTAAATATGTTTTTTCAAAGCGTTTTGGCACAAATTTAATTTTGCCAGATTTCACCGCTTCTATGGCTGGCTTAGCAAGGTCGTGCATCTTAACAAACCACTGAGTGGAAATTTTTGGCTCAGTCATGCTGCCGCATCTTTCACAAGTGCCAACTTTGTTTTTGTATTTTTCAACCTTAACAAGATACCCCTGCCTTGCAAGTTCTTCTTCAATAGGTTTTCTTGCCTCAATTCTATCCATGCCCTTAAACTTGCCTGCTGCCTCTGTAAGGCGGCCGTCATCGTCTATGCACACGATTGTTTCAAGGTTGTGCCTAAGACCGATTTCATAGTCGTTTGGGTCATGCGCTGGCGTGATTTTAACTGCGCCCGTTCCAAAATCCATTTCGCTGTAATCATCGCCAATAAGTTTGATTGTTCTGCCAGTGAGCGGCAAAATCAAGTCTTTGCCAATCAAGTTTTTATAGCGTGGGTCTTTCGGGTTAACAGCCACGGCGGTGTCGCCGAAAAGCGTTTCAGGCCTTGTTGTTGCGATAACCACCTCGCCTGAGCCGTCTGCAAAAGGATAGCGAATGTGCCAGAGGAACGTGTTTTGCTCTACATACACATTTTCGTTGTCGGAAATTGTGGTTTTGCAAGATGGGCAATAGTTTACCGAACGCTTGCCACGATAAATGTAGCCTTTGTTGTAGTATTCAACAAAAGCATGCCTAACCGCTGCGCTAAGGTTTTCATCCATTGTGAAAGCCATTCTATCCCAGTCAGGAGAAATGCCAAGTTTTTCAAATTGCAGTTTAATCAAATCGCCATATTGGGCATACCACTCCTCGCCCCTGCGAATGAAGTCTTCTCTGCCCACCTGCTCTTTGGTTAACCCCTCTTTTTTCAGCGCTTTGCAAAGCACTTCTTCGGTGGCGATTGCGGCATGGTCGGTGCCAGGCGTCCATAAAGTTTCGTAGCCCTGCATGCGTTTTCTACGAACCAAAACATCTTGAATTGTGTTGTTTAAAGCGTGCCCAACATGTGCCTTACCAGTAACATTTGGTGGTGGCATAACAACCGAAAATTTAGGTTTGTTAGGGTTTGGAAATGAAGAAAAATATTTATTTTTAAGCCAGTTTGCATAAATATCTTCTTCAAAATTACTTGGCTGATAAGTTTTATCCATTTTGTCTCCTTAAAGTAAGTAAATATAACTAAATAAAGTCTATAAAATTATATAAAATTAACTAAAAAAAAACAAGCAAAATTGCTTGTTATTCTATAATAATCACTATTAACGAAATCAAAATCACCAACAGTGCAAATGCTTTTAAGGTGAGCATAATTCTGTCGTTTGGTTCAACCTTATCGGCTTTGCGAATAAGTTTTGTGATTTTTTTAGCAAATATAGCAACAAGCACACCAATCACCAACAAAACAATGCCGACAACGACATTTGGTTGAGCAAATCTATCTAAAATGTTGTTTTCTAAAAGCAGCGACATATTTTTTCCTCCAAGTACTTTTATATTTTAGCATTTATGCTGCCCGTTGTCAACCCCTGTTTTTCACCTTAATAACATTTTTTTCATAAAATGGCTTTTGTAAAGGAGGAATAATGAAAAAATTTAAACTTGCTTTGGCACTAATTTTGTGTTGCACTTTGGCGCTATCCACAAGTTTGTTTGTGGGCTGTGGCGAAAAAGATTACAACAAAATTGCGTTAAACGAAGTTACCCACTCAATCTTCTATGCCCCACTTTATGCAGCAATCAATCTTGGCTACTTTGAAGATGAGGGTTTGGAAGTCACACTCACAAACGGAGGTGGCTCAAACGTTTCCATGACTGCGCTGATTTCAGGCTCTGCCGACATCATTCTTGCTGGCCCAGAAACAGTTGTCTACACAAATCAAGAAGGCATAACCGACCAGCCTCAGGTGTTTGGCCAATTAACGCAAACAGATGGCTCGTTTATCGTGTCGAAAGTCAGTGATGGTGATTTTGACATAACCGACCTGATTGGCGAGGAAATAATCGGCGGCAGAGCGGGCGGGCTTCCTGCAATGACGCTTCAATATGCCATTGAAACGGCTGGACTTGAAATTGGCACTGGTGAAAATCAAGTAAACCTTAACACCAATGTGGATTTCAACTCCATTGCCAGCGCGTTTGAAAACTCAAACGCGAACTACTGCACATTGTTTGAGCCAAACGCGACAAATCTTGTGGCAGCGCATCCAGAATATGAAATTGTGGCAGCGGTTGCCGACCTTGTTGACACCACAATCCCTTACACCTGCTTTATTGCTAAACAAAGTTATCTTAACGACCACAGCGATGTTGCAGAGAAATTTTTAAGGGCTGTTAAAAACGCATACAACTATCTTAAAGATTGCTATCAGCAAAACCGCCTTGAAGACGCCGCAAAAGCGCTTATCGATTCCTTTGACGGCATGACGCTTGCCGACTTGGAAATTGCAGTTGAGGCTTATTACAGAATTGAGGCGTTCTCTCCAAGCATGATTATGAGCGAGGCATCATTCGACATCTTGCTTGAAATCACTCAAAATGCTGGCATGCTTAACGGCAACACCAACTATGCAGAGGTTGTGAACACCGAAATTGCAACAAGACTTGCTGCTTAAATTAAACAGCAAAAAAACTCAGGAAAATTCCTGAGTTTTTTATTGCGCCAAAACAATTGCTGTGGCAACCGTTTTTGTGTGAGTGATTGAAATTTCAATGCTTTTTAGGTTAAGTTCTGCCAGCCTCTGCTTTGCCCTACCCAAAAGGTTGACATATGGTGCGCCATTAAAATCATGCAAAATTTCAATTTCCAAAAAACTGATGCTCTTTTCGCCCAGCACTTTTATCACCGCCTCTTTACCCGTCCAAAGTGAAGCGATGTGCGGCTTTTTATTTTTGAATTTATTAACATATTCTCGCTCATTTGTGGTGGAAATTTTGTTAAGCAGCCTTTCACTCATGCGGCTGATTTGCTCGCTGTCAATTCCAATCTTCATCTTCCACCTCGCTAAAAACCTTGCCGATTGCACGAGATATTATGTCGCCCGAAAACCCTTTTGAAAACAGGTGTGCATATGCCTTGCTTTTAAGTTTAACATCCTGCGGCTTGTTTTTAACATATTTTTTTAGTAACTTTTCGCAAGCGGCGTACTGTTCGTCTTCATCCACAAACTCTTGCAGCGCTTCTTCAATCACGTCTGCTGCCACACCCTTGGAAAGCAGGTCAAATTTAAGTTTTATTTTGCCTTTTTTATCTTTGTAAGTTTTAATGTAGTTTTCGGCATAAACTTTGTCGTCAATATAGCCATATTCTTTTAATTTTTGCACAGCGTCATCTATGCTTTCTTGCAAAAAACCCTTTTCTTTTAAATAGGTTTGAAGTTGTTTTTGTGTTTTTAGCGACTTTTCTATATAACCGACAGCCCTTGAAAACGCGGAAAGTTTGCCATTTTCAAGTTTAATTTGCCTCCACTGCTCCTCGTCAATTTCATCGCCGGTTTTAAGTTTATGTTTAACCAAAATTTCGGCTTCCAACGTGCCGTCAAAAACGCCATCGATAAAAATCGAATATCTGTCGCCTCTGCCAATTTTTTTAATTTCGGTTATTTGCATCATTCTCCTTTAAGCGCTTCGCTTGCACTTTTCGTGTAGGCTCTAACCAAGCCGCCTGCACCCAACTTTATGCCGCCAAAATATCGCACAACAACCACCGCCACATTTTGCAATTTTTTCTTTTTAATCACCGACAAAATTGGCTGACCTGCCGTGCCCTTTGGCTCGCCATCATCACAGCATTTTTCCTCAAACGGCTGGCTGAAACTGTAAGCATAGCAAATGTGAGTGGCTTTTTTATGCTGCGCTTTTAACTTTTCAAGTTCAACCAAAAACTCATTTATAGTGCCGTCAATTCTATAAAAGCAAAACCTCGATTTTTTAATTTCAATCTCGCCAAAATTTGTTAACATTATTTTATTTCCACTTTAATAAAGGCCTTTTTGCCCTTTTTAAGCAAAACATCTTTGTCAATCATCATGTCGATGGAGGAAATCTTTTCGCCGTCAACACTAATTCCTCCGCCTTCAATCAATCTTCTTGCCTCACTTTTTGAGGAAGCGAGAGCGGTTTTAACAAGAAGTTCGCAAATGTTGATTGGGCACCCGCTTTTTGAAAGTTCAAACTTAGGCGCATCATCACCGCCGTGAGTGAACAGATTTTCGCTCATCTTTTGTGCCTCGATGGCGTCTGCCTCACCGCGCACGAATTTTGTGACCTCAAATGAAAGTTGTTTTTTAGCGGCAACGATGTCTTTTTTAATCATTGCTCGCACTTCGTCCATAGGCATATCGGTAAACAGCGCATACATCATCTCTACGCATGGGTCTGGGGTTTGGTAGATGCCTTGATAGAAGTCGTATGCCGAAATTTTATCTTTGTCAAGCCAAATCGCGCCCTTTTCGGTTTTGCCCATCTTCACCCCTGATGGAGTTTGAAGAAGTGGGTTTGTCGCGCCAATAAGTGAAATGTTTGTGCCATTTTGGAAGTTAAGTTTGCGTTGAAGTTCCACACCAGCAACAATATTTCCCCATTGGTCTGCACCACCATATTGCAGCGTGCAGCCATACTTTCTGTTAAGCGCAATAAAGTCATACGCCTGCATAAGCATATATCCCATCTCAAAAAATGTCAGCCCACCTTCCTCTATGCGTTTGGCATAAAGTTCATTAGAAAGCATTTTGTTAACGTTAAAATGCACGCCAATATCGCGCATAAAATCGATGTAAGCATAATCTTTAAACCAGTCGGCGTTGTTAACAATTATTGCTGGGTTTTCGCCGTCAAAATCCAAAAAGATTTTAAGTGAATTTTTAATTTTTTCAATGTTTGCAGCAATCTTTTCTTTGGTCATTATGCTGCGCATTTCACTTTTGCCGCTTGGGTCGCCAATGCAAGCCGTTGCGCCGCCCATAAGCAGCAAAACTTTATGCCCCGCCTTTTGAAACCTTCTAAGTATGCAGTAAGGAATGCAGTGGCCAAGGTGCAAACTGTCCATAGTTGGGTCTGTGCCTTCATACAAAGTGATAGGCTGGCCAGAAGTGAGACGTTTTTTAAGTTCCTCTTCATCAGTGCATTGATATAACAGGCCGCGCTGCTTTAACGTGTCGAATAAAGTTGTGTCTATTTTCATATTTCCTCCTAAAAAAACGCACGCCATCCAATTTTTAGGACGAAGCGTGCGCTCGTGGTACCACCTAAATTCGTGCTTAAAACACCTCATTAACTTTTTCGCAAAGTTAAGCGCAAAACTTGAAATAATTGTATTTTAGTTTTTTCTTCGACCGCGGCTTTCACCAACCGCCACGGCTCTCTGCTTTGCCCAAAAAAACCTACTAAGTTTATTCCACCATTTTGATTACGATTTTATTTTAACTATGCTTAAACATTTTGTCAAGCATTTAGCGCATCTTTAAACCATAAACCGCCCTTGCGCCAAGTTTTTCTTCAATGCGCAAAAGTTGGTTGTATTTTGCCACCCTCTCGCTTCGGCAAGGCGCACCAGTTTTAATTTGGCCACAACCCAGTCCAACTGCAAGGTCGGCGATAAAGGTGTCTTCGGTTTCGCCACTGCGGTGAGAAACTATAACGCCAAAACCATTTTTTTGCGCAAGTTTAATCGCTTCGATTGCCTCAGTAAGCGTGCCAATTTGATTTACCTTAACCAAAATTGCATTTGCACATTTTTGCTTTATGCCCTTTTTCAACCTTTCAACATTGGTTACAAACAGGTCATCGCCCACAAGTTGAATTTTACCTCCAAGCGTTTTGGTCAGTTTTGCCCAGCCTTCCCAATCTTCCTCTGCCAGGCCATCTTCAATGGAGATTATGCCATATTTTTTAACAAGTTTTTGATAGTGCTCAATCAACTTGTCAGCAGTGAAAAGTTTTTTGCTTTTCCAAAAATAATATTTGCCCTCTTCACCAATTTTCATCGCCTCGTTATACATTTCGCTCGCCGCCACATCAAGCGCGATTGCCACATCTTTGCCCAAAACAAGACCCGATTTTTTTATTGCCTGAGTGATGTATTTAAGCGCCTCTTCGTCATCCTTCAAATTTGGCGCAAAGCCGCCCTCATCACCCACGCCTGTGGAAAGGTTTTTGCTTTTTAAAATTGCTTTTAAATTGTGATAGATGTCAGCCGCCCACTCTAACGCCTGCGAAAAAGATTTTGCACCGATTGGCACAATCATAAACTCTTGGCAATTCAAGTTATTGTCTGCATGCTTGCCGCCGTTTAAAATGTTAAGCATTGGCACAGGCATGATGCTGCCGCTGCCCAAATGTCTGTAAAGCGGCGTACCTTTTGCCTTTGCCGCAGCTACGGCATTTGCCAAACTTACCCCCAAAATTGCGTTCGCGCCCAGATTGGCTTTGTTTGGCGAGCCATCCAGTTCAATCAATTTTTTGTCTAGCGTCTTTTGGTCGAAAGCATTCAGCCCAACAACTGTTTTAGCAATAATTTTGTTAACATTATTAACCGCGTTCAGCACAGACTTGCCGTTATAGTAGTTTTTATTTCCATCTCTAAGTTCCGCCGCTTCAAACGCGCCAGTAGATGCCCCAGATGGCACTGCTGCCCTGCCCGCAACGCCGTTTGCAAGGGTTACATCAACCTCAATGGTTGGGTTACCTCTGGAATCTAAAATCTGCCTTGCGTGAACATTTTTAATTTTCAACGAATTCATTTTTTCACCTTCTAAAATAAGTATAACAAATATCGGCATTTTTACAAAATATTAAGCGTAATTATTGGAAAAATAACAAAAATATGTTAAAATTTAGCCATGAAAATAAGAAGAAGTTGGCTGGAACTTTTGCAAGATGAAACCCAAAAACCATATTTCAAAAATCTGCAAGAGTTTTTAAAAGCAGAGCGTGTAAAATATGATGTCTATCCCGAGGATGACCTGGTTTTTAACGCGCTCAACTTTGTGCCATATGATAAAGTTAAAGTTGTAATTTTGGGGCAAGACCCTTATCATGAGCCAGGTCAAGCACACGGGCTTAGTTTTTCAGTGCTGGACCCGACGCCTCTGCCTCCATCACTGGTGAACATATATCAAGAAATCAAAAATGACCTTGGCATTGAGCCGCAAAAAAGCGGCGACCTTTCAAGGTGGGCAAAGCAAGGTGTGCTGCTTTTAAACACCACCCTAACGGTGAGAAAACACGCCGCCATGAGCCATAAAGGCAAAGGCTGGGAAGAATTTACCGGCAAAATAATTTCACTGCTAGCGCAAAGGCAGCAGCCCATGGTGTTTATGCTTTGGGGCAGCCATGCCCAACAATTTGCAAGCCAAATTCCAGCAAGACATTTGGTTTTGAAAGCGCCTCATCCAAGCCCGCTTTCAGCATACCGCGGCTTTTTCGGCTGCAAGCATTTTTCTAAATGTAATGAATTTTTGGTTAAAAATGGCTATCAGCCAATTGACTGGCATTAAAAAACGGAGCAAACCGCTCCGCTTTTTTTAATAATTAACTTCAATCAAGCCAAATTTTTCATCTTTTCTTCTGTAAAGAATGTTAACTTTGCCAGTTTCAGCGTTTAGGAACACAAAGAATTCGTGGTCAAGCCTGTCGATGTAGTCTTTTGCATCCTCAACTGTGATTGGTTCAAGTTCAAAGGTTTTCTTCTTGTAAATTTCTGGAAGTTTTTCAACTGGCGCTTCTTTGATAAACTCAAAAGCATTAACTTCTTTAACTCTGTTTTTGGCGATTTTTTTATCTTTATGCCTTACAATCTGTCTTTCAATTTTTGGAAGAGCAAGGTCGATGTTGTTATACATTTCATCGCTTTCAACTTCACTTCTGTAAAGCACGCCTTTGTTTACGATTGTGAGTTCAAGTTTTTGAACTTTATTTTGTTCGCTGCAAAGCACTTTAACTTTTGCATCATCACCAAAATATTTTGAAAGTCTGTCAACCTTTTCAGTAATAACCTCTTTCAGCCTTTTTGGAATTTTGTAATTTCTTTCGATAAAATCAATTTTCATAGTCTTCTCCTTCAAAATTATTTTACCAAAATTAAATTATTTTTCAAAATAAATTTATGAGTTTTTAGATGTGAATTCAAGTTCTTTGCCGTTATAGTCAATTTCTATAACGCCTTTGTCGCTAAGTTCGCCCAGCAATATTTTTTCAGCAATTCTATCTTCAACCTCTTGCTGTAAAAATCTTTTAAGCGGTCTTGCGCCATACTCCACACTTGACCCCTTGCTTACAACAAAGTCAAGCGCGTCCTCGGTTATGCGCAGCGACAGGTCTTTTTCCTGCAAACGCTTGTTGATGTTGGAAATCATAATTTTTGCAATCTTAACAAGTTGCGATTGCGTAAGCGGCTCAAACACGCAAACAACATCAATTCTGTTGATGAACTCTGGCTTAAACTTTTGCTTTAATGCATGAAGATAAATTTCTTTGTTGGAAACATCTTCTTCGTCATCACCAAACCCAAGTTTTTTGTTTTGGTTAACTTCGCTTGCGCCAACATTTGAGGTCATGATGATTACTGTGTTTTTAAAACTTACAGTTCTGCCCTGGCCGTCAGTGAGCCTGCCGTCATCCAAAATCTGCAACAGCGCGTTGAAGATGTCTGGATGCGCCTTTTCAATTTCATCGAACAGCACAACGGAATATGGTCTTCTTCTAACCTGCTCGGTAAGTTGTCCGCCCTCGTCATAGCCCACGTATCCAGGAGGCGCGCCAATAAGTTTTGAAACAGAGTGCGACTCCATATACTCGCTCATGTCAATTCTTATAATGTTGTTTTCATCGTCAAACAATGCCTCTGCAATGGCCTTGGAAAGTTCGGTTTTGCCCACACCAGTTTGCCCAAGGAACAGGAACGAACCAATCGGCCTCTTGGAGTCTTGCAGCCCAACTCTTGAACGCCTGATTGCTTTTGCAACTGCGTTGACAGCCTCATCCTGCCCAACAACACGCTTGTGCAAAATCTCTTCCAAGTGCAAAAGTTTTTGCTTTTCGCTTTCGGTAATTCTGGTAACAGGAATGCCCGTCCATTTGGAAACAACTGCCGCAATTTCGTTTGCGCCAATTTGCCCAGTGGATTTATTTTTAGGCTTAATTTTATCCTGTTTTTTCTTTAATTCATCTTCAAGTTTAATGATTTCCGACTGCAAAGTTGCTGCTTTTTCATAGTTTCTTTGCAGCGAAGCCTCATCTCTTGACGAAGAAAGTTGGGCAATTTTGCTTTCAATGTCTTTCACTGCCTGAGGTTTAACTGAAAAGTTAACTTTGGCCTTGCTGCATGCCTCGTCAATAAGGTCGATGGCCTTATCAGGCAGGCTTCTATCCATGATATACCTGTCCGAAAGCACCGCAGCGGCTTCAATAGCCTCATCGCTTATTTTAATTTTATGGAAGGCCTCGTAACTATCTTTCAGCCCTTTCAAAATTTCGATGGTGTCTGCAACTGATGGCGGAGCAACCATGATAGGCTGAAATCTTCGCTCCAACGCTTTATCTTTTTCGATAAACTTTCGATATTCATCAGTGGTGGTTGCGCCAATTGTTTGCATTTCACCACGCGCAAGATATGGTTTAAGCATGTCCGCAGGGCTTGTCTCGCCCTTTTCAGAACCAGCCTGCGCAAGTGTGTGAATTTCATCAATAAACACGATGATGTTTTTATTTTGAATTATTGTTTCAATGGCATCTTTAAGTTTTTCTTCCATAGAGCCACGATATTTTGTGCCAGCCATAAGCCCGCCAATTTCCAGCGAGAAAATGACTTTGTCTTTCAAAAGTTCTGGCACATTGCCGCTGACAATGGCTTGCGCAAGCCCTTCCACAATGGCGGTTTTGCCCACACCAGCCTCACCAATTAAAACAGGGTTGTTTTTGGTTTTACGGCAAAGAATTTCAATCACTCTTTCAATTTCTTCCTCCCTGCCAATAACAGGGTCAAGTTTGTGCTCTTTGGCTTTTAAAGTTATGTCGCTGCCCATTTCAAGCAATTTTTCAGGCAATGTGCTTTTTGATTGAGGGTCTTTTGCCTTGCTTGAAGGTTGCCCGCTTGAAAGTGAAGAAGCAATCTTGTTAAACAGCGCTTGAACATTAACGCCATAGTGATTTGTTAAAAGTTTTAAAGCCACCGAACCTGTGGACGACAAAATTGCAAGCAGCAAGTGCTCTGTTCCCAAAAATGAGTTGTCATATTCAAGCGCAATTTGCTGAGCAATTCTAAACAAGTCTTTCACGCGCGGTGAAAGTTCAACCGAGCCATAAACAGGCTCTTCAAACGAATTTTCACTGAAAAGTTCAAAAAGGTCTTCCTCTGTAACGCCATATTCGGCGAGGGCTTTGGAGGCAAGGCACTCTTTGACCGATGTAATTCCATATAAAATATGCTCTGTGCCAACAACATCGCTGCCAAATCTCAGTGCGATGCGGCTGGCATTTTTAATAACTTTTTCAATGGTATCCGAAAAATAATTTGCACCTATATTCATCTATCTCCTCCTTTTTTCACCAAATTTTTTACCCTCTTTGCTATATACTCCGCCCTGATGTGATTTTCCTCTTCTTTTTGCGAAAAACCTCGAATTTCTTTCATGGAAGCGCTTCCAGCATGATAATAAAGTTTCATAAACATGTCGGTGTCGCTTATTGAAAGCAGCCCAAGTTCATGCCCAAACCTAATCCAGCCCAAAAGCGCAAACATCTCTTTTTCTTCCAGCAGATAGGCGTTTAAAATTGTGCCATAGGCGCGCAAAATTTGGTCGCAAAGTTTATCATGATTTTGCTCAAAAAGGCTGGCTCTTAAACTCATTTCTTCTTCATAGATGTTATAAAAAAAGTCGTTAACCCTGTCGATAATCTCTTCTTCACTAAGCCAAAGCAAACCTTGATTGGAAATTTGATACAAAAAGCCCATGCCCTCGCTGCCCTCTCCGTAAACGCCACGAAAGGTAAGCCCAAACTTACGGGCCTGAGCAATCAACTCGTCAATCCTGCCGCTTATTTCCAGCGCTGGAATAAACACCATAATCGACGCCCTCATCCCCGTGCCAAGGTTGGATGGCGAAGAGGTTAGATAGCCAAACTCTTCATCAAAGGCAATTTTAAAACTTGAAGAAATTTTTTCATCCAGTGGCAGCAACTTTTTGTAAGCATTAAAAAGGTTAAAGCCTGGCAAAACACTTTGCAGGCGCAAATGGTCCTCTTCCAAAATCATTATGTTG
>CALVTD010000023.1 GCA_944359935.1 uncultured Clostridia bacterium
TTGGCTTCATTCCAGCGCTTGCAATCAAAACCAACCTGTCAACCAAATCATTTCTAAGCGCGCTGACTAAAATGGCCACCATTACTCCAAAAGAATGGCCAATTAAATTGCATTTTGTAATTTTGTTTTGCTCGCAAAAGGCAATAAGCATTTCAACATATGAAAAAATCGTAAAGCCCTCAGCCTCTCCACTTTTCCCAAACGGCGGAAAATCAATGGCGATGTTATAAAAACCTGGCAACGATGCAATAATTTCCTTGAAGCAATCTCCGCTTTGTCCCCAACCATGCAAAAAAATGTTGACAGGCTTGTTTTTTCGGCCTCTCGCTGAAAAATATATTTGCGCGCCACCATATTTGAAAAACACAACCTTATTTATGAAAAGTATATTTTTTTTGTTACATCGCAAAATCATTTTGAAAATTTTTTAAACTTTGCTAGAATAGAGTTAGCAAGAATTTGCAAGACTTAAAAAGGAAGGTACACAAACTTGAAAATCACAGATGTAAGAGTAAGACTTGTAAGCAACGATGATGCAAAACTTAAAGCGGTTGCATCGATCACAATTGATGATTGCCTTGTTGTGCATGACATCAAAGTGATAAACGGAAGAGAGGGAATGTTCATCTCCATGCCAAACAGAAAAAGGCCTGACGGAGAATATAAAGACATTGTTCACCCAATCAACACCGAAACAAGAGAAGAACTTAAAAAAGTTATTCTTGACGCTTACGAACAAGAAGTAAATAAAGCAGAATAACAAAAAAACACATCAAATTGATGTGTTTTTTTGTTTTTAAGCCTCAGTTTGTGTCGTTTCGAAAACAACTCCTATTTCAGCCGCTCTGGTTGGAACTGCGTAAACGCCTGAGTCGTTGTTTGTAAAGTTCCAAATTCCATCGTTGAAGCCATGGCCGCTTAATATGGTTGCCAAACCCGTTACGCCTTGCAAGGTGGTTACATTCAAATCTAATGCCCAAGTTGCAAAGGTTGTTTGAACAGCGGCCTCCACCCCATTTATAGTCATCTTGTTGTCTGTAAAAATAGGTGTTCCTGGCAGCCCTACTGTTGTGAAAGTTCCAACAATGTATGTGTTTGTGATTGTTCCAAACTGGTCTGGCCTAGCCCTGAACTGAGATGATGTTTCAGCATAAGTTGTTCTGTTTACAAACGAGAATAGTGATGCAAGCAAACTGCTGTCGCTAATTTGAATTTGGAAGGTTGGGTCAATGTAGCAGTAGTCAATGGATGCGCTTTTTCTAAGATAAACCGTCATACCCGCTTCAATTTCGTTGCCCGCAATCTCTGCTGCCGTCATACAGTTGGTGATTTTTCCAGAGAGCGAACATGTAAATCCGCCAACATACTGGCCATAAAGCCCTGCACTGTTTGAAATGTAACTTTGTTCAATGTCACCATTTGCAACGCCAACAAAGCCACCAACCGAGTAAGCATAAATTGACATTGAGCCAACCACGCTGTATTGAATTTTAGAGCCCGTTTCAATAAACCCTGCAATTCCACCTGCAATCACATTTGAATTATTAACATCAAACATCATGTTGTTGATTTCATGGAAGATGCAAGATGTAATTCTTCCCGCCGATTGATGCCCAACAATTCCGCCTGCATAAACCGTGCCAGGGAAATCTTGAACCGCTGCTGTAAACTGCCTTACATTAATCATGTTTACAGTGCCTTGATTTTGACCAACCGCACCGCCAATGTAAACTATTTTTGAACTATCCTCTTCAACAAATCGAATATCCATCTTGTCGGCCCTGGTATCAGTTACTGTGCCAGTGCTTTTTCCTGCAATTCCGCCCAAATAGATAACATCATCGCTATTGTCTGCCAATGTTATATATCCGCCTGCGCCTTTGGTGTCGTAAACATAATCGCCGTTTTCGTCTTCAATCGGCTCACCATCCTCGTCAGTTGAAATTTGCGAAGAAAGTAAGCAGTTTGAAATTGTGCCGCTGTTGTATCCTGTAATGCCGCCAGCATATTTTTGTGTGTTGATTTCAAAATCCGAAACTTGGCAGTTTTCGATTGTCGCGCCTTGGTTTGCACCTGCGATAACGCCTGCAACAGTTCCGTTTACCACAACATTTTCAACAACAAAGTTTCTAATAATGGTGTTGTTGCCGTTCACGTATCCAAAAATGCCCGCATATTCGCCAGTGATAACAACATCCCTGATTGTAATTGTAACGCCTTCATCCATCACAAATTGACCTTGGAATGGGCTGGACACACTTCCAATTGGCTGCCAAGCCGCTCCGTTGCCGTCAAAAGTTAACGACTGAGTGATGTGATAAGTGATGTTTTTGCTTGGCTGAGCACGCATCTGTTCAAATGCAGCAGTGAGGTCGGCATTTGAAGAAATTTCAAGCGTTGAACCATTTGAAGCAAAGGCTTGATATTGTGCCTCTTCGCCATCCAATCTGTTATAGCCTATTCTTATTGCAATGCCCTCTTCAATTTCCCAAACATGGTCAAAATCCCACCCGTTGCCAGGGATTGAAGTGAATGTGGTTCTGGTAAGCGCCTCTTGCTGAGAAATTTGTTTTGCATAGTTTCTTGAACTTGTGTCGTCGTCTGTAAGAATTTGGTCGTCATCATAGAGATAGTAAGCATCCAAATTATATGGTGCGATATAGAACAGCATATTGTAGTTGCCCTGCGATTCATAAACTTCGCTTATGCCATAGTAAGAGCCAAAAATTCCGCCAATTCCTGAATTTGTGGTTGCGATGTGGTTGATGTAGGCGATATTGTTTGAAACATAACTGTCATAATACATTGTTTGGTTAGAATTTTCCTCAACCGCGCAAACTGAAATTCCTGCAATTCCACCGAAATATGAGTATGCAGATTGGCTTGGGTCATAACCTTCCTGCCCTTCATTTGCAACCCTTATATCCAAGTTGTTTGTGGTTATAAGGTTGTTGAATATCACTCCGCCATAGTTATAGCCCACAGCGCCACCAGCCACCCATTTTGATGTGATGTCTACATTGGACGAACACATGTTCACTTGTGCAAAGTTGTCGCTGCCCGCCTTTCTTTCATTAAGGCCGCAAATTCCACCAGTAAAACCATTTGCATAGTTGTTGATTACGGTTGAATTTTTAACTTCGCACATGCCTATAAGCCCATAGTTGGCACCAGCAATTGTGCCTGCATATTGATAATTTCCTTCGATATATACGTTGTCAAACACAACATTTTCAACTCTGCCGAACTCTCCTATTATCGCAAAGAAACCCACGGTTGGATAGTTTAAATCAACAATTTCAACATTGGAAATTGTGTGTCTCATAACGCCGCCAGAAAGCGAACCGTTAAACTCGCTAACACTCCACGAGCCATTGTTTTCAGTAAGCCCAATAGGCGTGAAAGGCTGGGTTAAAGTTATATCCGCAACAAGTTCATAGTTTGCCGAAAGGCTCCAATTCCCTTGGCCGATGTTTCTTAAATCTTGTTCATTTCTAATATAATAAGGATAATTTGAAGAACCATTGCCCACATAGCAGTTTACACTGAAAGTTTGTCCTGCAAACTTTTCATTTGTGGTTGCAAAAGTAAGTTCAAAAAGGCCAGCATTGACGCCAGTTATTGTCCAGTTATCAAGGTCGATAGAAACGTATGATTCATAGCCAGATGAGGTGATTCTAAACTCGCTTGTTGAAGCAGGGTCTTCCCAAACAATCGGCAAATCAAGCGTTTCGCCTTCATTTATGTAAAAAATTTGATTGTCGTCAACCAAACTGTAAATTTCTTCGTCATCTCTAACAACATAGTAAACAGAAAATCCAACTGAAATAAGCACAACAGCAACAACTAAATACATTAGTAGCCTTTTCATTTTTCCTCCAAAATTAGTACTGATTTAATTATACCATAAGCATTTGAAAAGTCAAGACCCAATTATTTTTAAAATTTGGCCCATTTTTAATAAAAAAAGGCGTTAAACTTGCCTTTAACGCCATTTTTTGTTTTACATCAACTTGCTTGAATCATCAGTTTGAATAACCTTTAAAACATTTTCCTCTTCGCCATTTTCGGCATTGAGATAGAAATAATATGTTGCTCCCTCTTTTTCACACTCATATTCAAAACAGATTACCTCGCGATTATAATCCAGCGGTGCAAGCACAAGCCTTTGATTTTTAACCGTCATATCTTTTGGAAGATTTGATTTAAACTCATTTGCATTGTGCCCCGTCTTTTTGAGCGCGCGCGGAATATGGTTAATAAAATAGTTGGTTGCATCATAGCCAATCACAGTGCCGCTTGCCATGTCGACTTTAACCTTAACAAGGTCTGGATACAGAATTATATCATTTTCAGTTGGCGCAATGTTTAAGTATATGTGGTTGTTTACGCTCTCTATCCAAACAATCTGTGGGTTTTCCACCCCATTTTGTTTAGCAAAATCCAGCGCGATATTTTTTGCATCTTCCTCGGTTATGTTCTTTTCACCAGAGGTGCTGCCCTGACCGCTTACTGTGATTACATGTCCGCCAACTTTTGAAACTTGAACAAAAAGCACTTGGCTGTCTGAGTTGGTAACATGATAGGTGTAAGTTTCAAACCTGCTATTAATTTCACCAGAATAGGAAATTTCAGCACAATTTTTAAAACATTTTTCCACTTCTTTTTGACACTCTTGCTCGGTTAAAGTGTCGCCTTTTAAGCCTTTAACTGTTTTATCCAATGTGCTGTCGGCAAACGGGCCGTCATAAATCATAACGGGATAATCAACGCCCTCACCTTTAATTTTTGAAATTTCAATGGTGAAATTGTTAAAATCACCGTCTAAATTGAAACTTTGGTCTAAAATTGAATAGTTTTGTTGCACTTTTTTAACAAATTTGTTAATTTGCGCCTTCATGTCGTTCACGCTCTGTTGCAATTTGGAAAGCGTGCTTAAATCCTGTGACGACAAATTTTTGCCCTGTGAAATTTGGTCTGCAAGCGTTTGAGTGTAACCACCCATTTGATTGATAAATTTAACGCTGTCAGCAAGGCTGTTTTGCGAAATTGGAAGTGAAGCAATCGAATTTTCTGCAAGTTCACTGTTTTGTGCAATTTCTGCAAGCAACTTTTTTTGATATGTAGAAGAGTTTGACGCCAAAATTTTGCTGAGTTTGGTTTCAGTGTTATTCACACTTTCAACAAGGTCATACAAATTTTTTTGATAAACATTTTCAAGTTGAATTGCGTAATCGTTTGTTGTTCTTGCCATGCAGCCATATGCAATGCCAAGGCCGATTGTGGAAAGTCCCAACACACCCACCGCAACTGAAAGGCCAATCACCACCGATTTTGGGAAGCGCTTTTCACGCTTGGAATCAACTGTTAAAACATCTTTTTCTTTCATTTCTGCCTCCTATATTGCAAACACATGCTTGCCAATAGTTACAACTGTGGTTCTGGAAAAAATCCATTTGCTTGTTGCAGTGGAAGCATTGTAGTAATACAAACAGCCATATGTAGGGTCCCAACCATTCATTGCGTCTCGCGCTGCGCTGTATGCCGTTTCGTTTGGCTCTAAGTTTATTTGCCCGTCATGCACGGCAGTAAAGGCCCATGGCTGATAAACAACTTCGGCAATGGTGTTTGGAAAGTCAGGGCTTTCAACCCTGTTTAAGATGACTGCCGCAACTGCCACCTGCCCTTCATATGGCTCACCTCTCGCCTCAGCATAAACGGTTTTTGCAAGCAGATACAAATCGCTGCTGCTTTGCGCCACTTGCTGGGTGTTTAAACTGATGCCAAGCGCTCTGGCAGTGTTTTGCCCAACAACACCATCGGCTGTAAGGCCATTTGCTTTTTGAAAAGCAATAACTGCGTTTCTTGTGCCTTGGCCGTAAACGCCGTCCACGCTGCCTGAATAATAGCCAAGTTCTTTAAGTTTTTGTTGAACCGCTTTGTTTTCATTTACTGTAAGCGCCTGCGTTTGCTGCGCGCTGCTAACATCGTTCACAGCCAAATACACACCTAATGGCGCTGCCAAAATAAAAATGAGTGCAAGCGAAAAAAAGATTATTTTTTTCAAAATTTTATCCTCCTGTTATTGTTTTACGCTATTTATTATTTCCCAAATTTTGGAAATATAAACATAATTTGTCGAATTTTCGGTTTTTGTAAAACAAAATGCAGGATAAACCAAGCACCACCAGTTGTCGCCCTCACCGCTGCCGAGGTCGACTATCACAGCGTCATAGTTGCCCGCCGGCAGAGTTATATCCTCATATGCCCTTGCTGGAAACTCTTCATTATCCAGCCTTGCGCTGCTTGTGTAATCAAAACCCTCGCTCTGCAAAACTCTATTTGCAACAGCCTCGATATAATCAAAGTTTTCGCTGGCAAGCGCCTCCGCCTGCTGCTTTGTTTGAGCATGCGCCAGAATAGGAATAAGCGCCTCCACAATGGCGTCTTTAACCATGTATTTAACCCGCTGGTCTTCGGCTGAGTTGGAGTTCGCGCGAATGTGAATGCGCAAATATTCGCTCTCATAACCTGTTCCGCCAAAAAATGGAGCGCAAATAAGCAGCACTGAAAGAAGAACCGCACAAACCCCACCAACAATCCATTTCATAAAAAACTCCCTCCGTTTGACGGAAGAAGTTTTGACACTTTGCAAAATTTTAAACTTCAAAAATGAAATTATACATTTTGATAAAATATGATGATGTCTTTATTCTCTTGCAATGGGAACGCCACATTTGGATTTTGGCTTGCAATCATGCTTTCCTTAACCCTGTTCATCTTGGCAATATCCCACAAACTGTCACCCTGCTTTGCAAACACAAGTTGCATTGCATAATCTCTTTCGGCAAGAGGCTCACCCTCTTTGGCGCTTGAAATAACCGCCGAAACCTCATCGCTGCTGATTGTGACAATGGCTTTGATTTTGCCGTCAAAGAACAGTTCTCTGCCCTTCTTCACAACAACATCAACATCTGTAAGAATGGCATTTGTTAAAAGAAGCGATTGTTCGGTTGCCTTGGTTTTGTCTGTTATGGCAAAAGGCACTTCAATTTCAACAGCATTAAACGAACTTTGCTCGTCATTTAAATACACAACTGTGGTTTTTGCAAGGCCTTCAATGGTGATTTCGCCGTCCTCCACAGAAGTGCCGGTCACCTGCGCCGAACTGCCAAAAGTGAACAAAATTTTGTCAACTCTTGGCTGAGAGTCGTCAATGGTGAGCGAGCCATCCACTTTACCCTCAACAAACTCCATGTTAAGTGTGTTAGACATTGTGAAAGTTTGCGAAGAAATTTCCATTTCGTTTTTGGTGCTGTAAAGGTCGCTAATCATGTTCACAGAGGTTTCTTCAAATGCCAGTGCCAAGATGTCAAACGGCACCTGCGCAACAATTTTGCTGCCGTTTGCCTCTTCTTCCACTTCAATTCTAATGCCAGAAGAATTAACATTTGCCACGGCCTCAACAACGCTGTCTCTGCTAACGCCTTCAATTTCTATTTCCTCTTTAAAAGAATCAACAATTTGAATGTTGTTAAACTTGTCGTTTTCGTCTACAAACAACACTTTTGTGATTACATCACCGCCCACTGAAACAAAATTGCTGCCTGCCTCTGTGCTTCTAACCACAATGCAAGCCTCGCTGCCAAGCACCTTTTTAACCTTGTCGCGAGAGGTGTATGACATGCTTTCACTAGCCGAAGCATTTCCACTTCCAACAAACCTTACAATGCTGACTTCGTCCTCTTTAACGCACACATCTTCATCATTAAAAGCGATGGAATTTATGTCGATGTTTTCAACCAAAATGCCAGATTGCTCCACAACAAGTCCAAGGCTAGCCTCATTGCCTGAAATTGCATCAATGGAGTGGTCGATAACATTCAAATTAATGATTGCTTTTTCGCCTGATTGAATGGAGTCATCTTCAAACCTTGAAGAGAATGGGCAGGAAGAAAATGCGCTGCCAATTTCGCCTGTTTCCAATTGATAAATCATGCACACATCAACATGCCCGCTAAAAGACACCACCCCGTTTGTGATTTCCTGATTGTCGACATATGCCTCATGTGATACAGCAAAAACCTTTGCTATTTCTCCATCAGCGGAAATTGTGCACGCGACATTAAATTCACTTTTAGGCAAAGCAATTTTTTTAACCACCTTAAAATTGTTATTTTCGAAAGACATTTTCTCCTCCCACAAAATTGATTACGCTATATTCTATTAACCCTTGCGGCCAAGTATGCCAAAAATGTTTAAATAAATTTTTTATGGCAAAAATGCTTTTAAACATAGTTTTAAGGAGAAAGCAATGGTAAAAATAGCAAACGGAGAGCTTTCTATTGTTAAGCAAAAAATACAATCTTTAAAAGGCCAAGAGGTTGAAATGAGCATAAATCGCGGCAGAAAAAAAATCGACACGGTGCAGGCAACAGTTAAAGATGTGTACCCTTCCGTTTTCACAGTTAAAATTGCAAATGCCAGGCAGCCGCTTCAAACCTTTTCATATTTTGATGTGCTGTGCGGAAATGTGATTATTCAATAATTTTGTCGCATTTTGTTTTGAATAAAAAATTTTATTTCCTATAATAAGGATGTGGGCGAAGAGTTAGTTAAAAAAAATAAAAGAAAGGTTTATTTTTTTCTTGCTTATAAATCAATAACAATCGATTGGCTGTTGGTTTACGCCATTGACAGCATTTATTTTGCAGATGTCAAAGGCATGTCTTTTTCTATGATTTCACTTTTAACCACTGTTTTTTGCCTGAGTTTTATAATCGCACAAATTCCTTGCATTAAACTTGTGCGCACAATGGGCACAGCAAATGCCTCACGGCTTGGAACATTTTTGCTTTTTGTTTCAACCATATTTTTATTCTTTGACCCTTGGGCGATGTTTGTTGCGCAAGCAATTTCAGGCGTGGCACTTTCCATGAAAAACCTTGCCGAACCAAAAATATTAAAAGATAACTTAAAGATGTTCGGCCTCAGCGACAAGTATTCCAAATATGGCTCTATCTCTCGATTCGGGTTTGCCTTTTTAACCGCGATTGGAACTTTTGCGGCAGGTTTCTTATATGAATATTGGGTTTATTTGCCTTTCATTCTTGCTACATCTATTTTATTTATATCTGTTATATTATCTTTGTTTATTAAAAATGAAAAAGAAATCTATAAAAAACAGCATAATTTGCCAAAACACAATGTGGCGATGGAAAAATTTGAATACATAAAACTTTTTAAGTATCGCACAACTTGGCTGCTTCTGTTTTTTTCAATGGTATTCTTCGCTCTGGTATGCTGCCCTATGGATATAAACAAAATGATCCTTCAACAACTTGATTTTTCTGCTACAACAATTACAACCATTTGCGGAGTGGCTTACCTTATTCGTTCTTTTGCAACATTAGGTTTTGGATACATATATTCAAAATTAAAATTTAATAGTATACATATCATTACTGCTTTTTCGGTGGCTGGGTTGCTTATGATGGGGCTTGGAGGAATGTTCCTCGATGGCATTGCCGCTTTATTGATATTGGGCATTGGCACAACCCTACTTTATTCAACAAAGGACCCTTTCCACATTGTGCGTGAAGACTTTGTTATGAACAGCAAAGGCCTCACCAAAAGGCAGACCTTGCTTTCAATCACAAACATAGGCACATATTTGGGCCGAAAAATAATGTCACTGATTATAAGCCAAATATTACTCACGCAAACAGCGGCAATGACAGACCTAATTATACTTGCCAGCCTTGTGCCTCTTGCCATCGTGATTTCTCTGCTGTTAGACAGAAAACGCAAAGTAAATAAATATTAAAAAACCGACTAATGCCGGTTTTATTTTCGCAATTTTTTGATTGCTTTTTCCTTGTCGCTGCTGTTGTAAACAAAACTTCCGCTAACCAAAATGTCTGCACCAAGTTCTGCCAGAAGATGCGCGTTGTCTTCATTGACGCCGCCATCCACTTCAATTTTAAACGCAAGTTTATTGTCTGCTCTAAATTTAGCAATCTTTTTAAGCCTGTCGAAAGTTGCTTCTTTCATAGGTTGCCCACTTGCGCCTGGCTCCACTCCCATCAAAAGCACAACATCCACATAGAATAGAAAACTTTTCACATCCCTAAGCGAAGTGCTTGGCTTGAAGGAAATTCCTGCAAGCGCGCTTTTCTTCCTAATATGCGAAAGCGCCGCCAAAAGTTGTTTTTTGTCTTTAAACGCTTCAAAATGCAAGGTTACAATGTTCGCGCCAGCATCTATGTAATCGTCGATTACATTCTTAGGCTCGCTGACCATCATATGCACATCCAGCGGCAGCGCAGTTTGAGAGTTGATAAGTTTAATAAAGCCCGCATCCAAACTCTTTTTGCTCACAAACTTGCCATCCATAACATCGCAGTGCAGTAGTTCCACTTTTTCCTGCAACTCTTTTGCATACTCTATGATGTCATATGGGTCTTTAACTGGGTCAGTGGCAACTGCAATATCAACCTTTTTTTTCATATTTTTTGCTCTCCTTTATGCCTTGATAAATTTTTAAATAGTTTTCATATCTAACGCTTGAAATATTGCCCTTTTCCACCTGCGCTTTCACGCCGCAGTTTTTTTCATTTGTGTGAGTGCAGGAAAGATACTCGCAATTCTTCAAAAATGGTGCAAAGTCAGGATAAAACAAGGCAAGTTTTCTTTCATCCATCTGCAAAAGTCCCTCGTCAAGTTTTGAAAAGCCTGCCG
The DNA here is from genome assembly GCA_944359935.1 of uncultured Clostridia bacterium. Lineage (GTDB taxonomy): Bacteria > Bacillota > Clostridia > Christensenellales > UBA1242 > Caccovivens. Next base: position 10,741 of record CALVTD010000023.1, read on the forward strand.
TGTCAGCGATGTATCCTTTGCCAAATTTATACAAACTCACCATGCGCGTGGTTTGTCTGCCTCTGGCGGTTTTCTTTGCAAGCTCGCCAATCGCTTCCTTTTGCTCGCCGTGCAGCGCGTTAAGAAGTGAACTTTTGCCAACCGCGCTCTGCCCTGCAAAAGCGCAAACGCCCTTTATTTCATCTTCCAGCGGCTTTATATGGTTTTGCTGCGCGCTAACAAAAATAATCTTGGCAACTTTTGAATAGGTGCTTTCAATCGCACTTTTAAGTTCATTATTTAAAATATCACACTTATTAACACAAATAACAACTTTTATTTGATTTTTTTGGCAAAATAGCAATAATTTATCAATCAGCAAAAAATCCGGCTTTGGAATTGGAGCAAGCACAATAATCATTTTGTCCAGATTTGCAAGCGGCGGCCTGACCAGCAGATTTTTTCTTGACAGCACCTTTTCGATTATATGTTGACTTTTGTCATACTCCACAATGTCGCCAACAAAAATCCCCTCGTCCTTTAAGTTTCCTCTCGCCACACAACTTTGGCCGTCCACAATAAACTGACCGGCGTTCTTTTTTGTAACAAGCCCTTTCACTCTTCCTCCTTAATCACACTTTGCCTAAGTTGGCCGCACGCCCCGGCAATGTCCTCGCCCATGCTGCGGCGCTTGGTTGCCGTAACGCCCAGGCTGCAAAGTTTTTGGGCAAAAGCGTAGGCTTTTTTAATCTCTGTGCCTTTTAGTCCTCTCTCTTTAACATCATTAAGCGGAATGACATTCACATGACAGTTGAGCCCTTTCACCAACCCCGCCAATTTTTCAGCATCCTGCACGCTGTCGTTCTCGCCGTCTATCAGCGCATATTCAAAACTTATGCGCCTGCCGGTTTTGTTAAAATAATACTTGCACGCCTCGATAATCTGCTTGATTGAATATGCGTTTGCGATTGGCATGGTTTGCTTTCTTTTTTGGTCGCTTGTCGCATGCAGCGAAATTGTTAAAGTAACATTAAACCCGTCATCTGCAAGCGCGTAAATTTTTGGAACAATGCCACAGGTTGAAAGCGTGATGTTTCTTTCACTGAAATTAAACCCATCTTTGGCACAAACCAACCTCAAAAATGATGTCACATTTTGATAGTTATCAAGTGGCTCGCCCATGCCCATAAGCACAATATTGGTTATGGCGCGCTTTTTAACCGAGCCGCCCAAATCCTTATTCACAATCACAACCTGCTGCAAAATCTCGCCCGCGCTGAGGTTTCTTATC
>CALVTD010000024.1 GCA_944359935.1 uncultured Clostridia bacterium
ACGAGGTAGAAATAAACATCACTCTCTGGATAATCATTGCCAATGTAATTGTTGATGTGAATTTCGCTGCCGTTTATCACCTCGTCAGTAAGCGAGCCTGCAAGTGATGGCAGCGCCTCTTCCACAGCAAAAAACTCGGCAAGTTTATATGCCAAACTTTGGCCTGCGTTGTGAAGATAAACCTCTCTGCCAGAATTTAATGAAAGTTTTAGCCCAAGTTCAGTGTTTCCAAAAACCTGATTTTGACTTTCAAAAAATGTGATTTTGTTTATGATTGCCAGTCCGTCTGCACGGGTGCGACCGTTCATTAAAAGCGCATCGTAAAACTGCTGCAAAAATTGTATTTGCAAAACATCGGCAACGTTTGGCTGCTCGTCAGTTATGTATTTTTCGCTTCCGTCCAGCGTTTGAATTTGCCTTTCAACCAAAATGGCAGGCTGCGACAACTGCTCGCTTTGCTGCAAAACTTTTAAGTAGTCGTCGAGTATAAAGTATCCATCCTTGCCTTGCAGCGCGTAAAAACTTTGGCGCTCTCTAACATGAATTGTCAGCGTCGATGGAAAAGAAGTTTCAATGTTGATAACTTGTAAGTAAGGATAGTCGCGCTCGATGTTGTTTGCAAAGCCATCCTTGTCCAAAAAGAAAATATTTTTGCCAGTTTGAATTTTTGACGAGCAAACAATTTCTTCATCCACATAGTCAAACTGAGTGCTTGTCCAGTATTGAACTTTAACTGTTTGCACAGTAAAGAGCGTGAAACACAAAGTTATTATCGTTACAATAACAACTCCCACCACGCTTAATGCAATAATCCAGCCTTTTTTCAATCGTCAATCCTTTTTATATCTGCGCCAAGTGAAGCAAGTTCAAGTTCAATGTTTTTGTATCCCCTATCCACATGCCTGATGTTGGAAACGGTTGTGTAGCCCTCCGCCACCAAGCCCGCAAGAATAAGCGATGCCGTGCCTCTAAGTTCCATGCCGCAAACAGACGCGCCATAGAGATGTGGAACGCCTCGCACAAACGCCACCCTGTCTTTCACATGAACATCTGCGCCCATCTTAATGAGTTCAGGCACATGTTTAAACCTCGATTCAAACACATTTTCAATAATCATGCTGCTGCCCTCACTAATGCTGGAAAGCGCAAGAATTTGTGCTTGCAAGTCGGTTGGCAGCCCAGGATAAACCGAGGTTTCCACCTTGCCAAGGGCGATTGGTTTGCCATCACTTGTCACCCTAATTTTATCATTTTTTGCCTCAATTACGCAAGCAGTTTTGTCTAATTTATCAATCAGCGCCCTTAAATGTTCAGGGTTCACGCCTTTTAACAAAACATTCCCGCCGCACATTGCAGTTCCAATCATGTATGTTCCCGCAATAATTCGGTCGGCAATTGGAGTAAACTCACATCCATGCAGTTTTTTAACACCTTCAATGATAATCTCGCCGCTGCCCGCGCCCCTTACTTTTGCGCCCAATTTAACCAAGAAGTTTTGCAAGTCCACAATTTCAGGTTCTTTGGCGGCATTAAGCAGGCGCGTTTCTCCATTCAAAAGCACGCTGGCCATCATCAGGCTTTCTGTTGCGCCCACACTAGGAAATTCCAAAAGCACCGTGCCGGAGTGCATTTTTTCGGCATTGCAATAAATGTATCCGTGCTTTTCTTCCACTTTTACGCCAAGTTTTTTAAATCCCGAAAGATGAATGTCAATTGGTCTTGCCCCAATTTCGCAGCCGCCTGGATAAGCCACTCTTGCCTTTTTAAACCGCCCCAAAAGCGCCCCAAGCATGAAGATGGAAGAGCGCACTTGACAGGCAAGGTCGCTTTCAATTCCCCATGAAAAAAGCGAAGATGGGTCTATAATTAAATCCCCATCGCAAAAGTCAATGTTTGCGCCCAGCGAGGACAAAATTTTACACATGCTTTGGGTGTCGGTGTAGTTTGGGTAGTTATGTAAAACAATCTGTTCTTCGCAAAGCACACAAGCGGCAAGAATTGGAAGGTAAGAATTTTTAGCAGCGGTGATTGCAATTTCACCAAAAAGTTTGTTTCCGCCATGGATTAAAAGTTTGCTCATGTAATTCCTCTTTTGAATGCGTTTTTACTCACATTTTATTGTATGCTCACATGTTCAGCCATGTGAATGGCGGCCAAATTTGATATTGACATCCCGCTTTAAAGGTGATATAATTTCGGCTATGAAAAAGACAAATAAAGCAATTTTAAAAATAAAAAACCTGTTTAAAAGCGATTTTGATAAGGAAATTGAAGAAACCTCTCAGCAAATCGCAATACTTAACATTGCCGATGAATACGGCGTGCAAATTGATGAGGCTGAAAGAGAAGAGATTATAAAACAAGCATCACTGCTGCAAATAAAAAGCGCTATTAATGATTTTGCCAAAACCAAATTTTATAGAGGCAAAATTTTTATTGCAACTGCTGCCGTTGCTGCCGCCGCAATTGCAACTGCGCTGTCTTTAACAAACATAGCACCAGCAGGTGTGATTTGTGGCACTTTCGCGGCCTTTTTGCCTGGAAGCGCATTGGCTGGCAAATATTTCTTTGATGGGCAAGAATTAAGAAAACAGCGCAAAGATTTCGACCACGAGCACTCACAGTTTATCGCCAAGCATTACAACGACAGCGACCAGTTATACATGGCAACTGCAAGGCTGCTAGATGCAAAAAACCAGTATCTGCAAAACTTAGAAAAGGCAGAAAAAGTGTTCGATGAAGTTCCAGACACCACTTTGGTTGAAGAATCTCACAACCTTTTAGATTATTGCGAAGAAATTTCAAACTATGTTTATGAAAAAGAAGAAAGAGAACTTTAAACAGTTCTCTTTTTTGATTGCCTAAGCACATTCAAACAAATTCCAATGCCTGCCATAAACATCATAACCGATGTGCCACCACTGGAAATGAAAGGAAGTGGTAAGCCCGTGGGCGGAATTGAACCTGTTACAACAGCAATGTTTAAAATGGTTTGAATGGCGATGATAAACGCTATTCCACTTGCAAGCAGCGCGCCAAATCGGTCGGGCGCGTTTAAAGCAATCCTCACAAGCAAAAACACAAGCGCTGCCATAACAAGCATGAAAATTAAGCAGCCAATCAAGCCAGTTTCTTCGCCGATAACTGAAAAAATAAAGTCGCTTTCGGCAAATGGCAAAAAAAGGTATTTTTGACGAGAATTAAAAAGTCCCACGCCAAACCAGCCACCAGAGCCCAGCGAATATAGCGACTGAATAAGTTGAAAACCCTCGCCTTGTGGAGATGCCCACGGATTGATAAAAGCAAACAATCTTTTAAGGCGATATGGTTCAAGCGCAATCAAAACTGGCACGGCTGCCGCCGCTGGAATTGAAAACATGATGGTGTGCTTTTTGCTTATTCCACCTGCAATCAGCATAAACAGCGTGATAAAAGCCAAACACATGGTAACCGACATTGAGGGCTCTAAAATCACAAGCACGCAAAATATGCCTGCCACCGCCAAAACCGGCAAAAGCGTTTTAAAGGACTTGATTTTTTGGTGATTTTCACTCAAATACGCCGCACAAAAAATCACCAATGCAAATTTGGCAACTTCGGAAGGCTGAATGGAAAACCCAAAAATTGAAAGCCACCTTTTTGCCCCATAACTTTCGGTTCCAATGCCTGGGATAAAAACCAGCACAAGCAAAATGACGGTGATAATCACAAACCACCATTTAAATTTTTTTAGTTTGTGATAGTCATATAATGAAAGCAAAAACATCAGCGCCGCACCGACTACAATGCCAAAAATTTGTTTGTAGAGAAAAAAATATTGATTGCCAAAGTGGTAAGCCGCCGAATATGAACTTGCAGAATAAACCATAACTGCACCAAAGGCAGTCAACCCCAAAACTATGGCCGCAACGCAAAAATAGTTGGTTTTAACTTTCACTTCTAACTAACTCCGAAAATATTTGCCCCCTAACGGCATAGGAGGAAAATTCGTCAAAACTTGTGCACCCGGGACTCAAAAGCACGGTGTCACCACTCTGCGCCACACTTTTTGCAAAATAGGTTGCATCTCTCAGCGTAGCAAAACTTTGGCTGTCATAGCCATACTGTTTGGCTATCTCATCGATTTCCTGCCCAGCCTCACCAAAACAAATCACCTTTTTCAAAACCGGCGCAAGTGAAAAAAACTGCGTAAAATCCAAGCCCTTATTCTGCCCGCCCAGCATCAAAATCAAATTTTTTGAGTTTAAACTTTCAACCGCCATTTTAACGCAAGCAACATTGGTGGATTTGGAGTCGTCAATATATATCACCCCATTTATCTCATCCACATATTCCAGCCTGTGCGCAGGCGGAGAAAACGACATAATGGCGTTTCTAATATATTTAACTTTAATCTTGCACAAAAGCGCAATACTGATTGCAGCCATAACATTAGAGATATTTTTTGCGCCGATAAGCGGAATTTCATCCAAACTGATAATGCGAACTTTGCCACTATAAATGCAGCCATTTTTAACGCAAACACCCTTTTTTAAGGGATTAAAACTGTAAAAACTGCACTTTTTTTGCGGCGCCATCTCTTTCGCGCCCTCGTCATCTAAATTTATTACGGCATGTTTTAACGATGAAAAGTTTTGGAACAACTTTGCTTTAACACGCTTGTATTCATCAAAGGTTTCGTGCCTATCCAAATGGTCGGGCTGAATGTTCAGCACACAGGCAATCTTGGGCGCAAACAACCTTGAGAGTTCAAGTTGAAAATTGGAAGTTTCGCAAATTACAAAACTTTTTTTATCGGTTTTAAGGGCAATAGAACTGATTGGCAAGCCAATGTTTCCGCACACAAAGTTTTTCTTGCCCGCCTCATCAAAAATCTTGCCCAGCAGCGCGCATGTGGTAGTTTTGCCGTTTGTGCCAGTTACGGCAATAAGCGTGCCCAAACTAAAAATACTGCCAAGGTCTATTTCACTTATGATGTTTGTCTTTTTGGCCCTCAGCCCTGAGATAAGCGAGTTGCCAAGCACTTTAACACCTGGGCTGACAACAACCAAATCATACTTATGAAAAAGCGGCTCGTCTACATAACAAAAAAGGTTTCGAAATTTTTTGTCCTCATCATACACGCTCACGCAAGCCCCAAAAATATGCAAAAGTTTGCACGCTGCTTGGCCGCTCCCACCGAGGCCATACACCAAAACCTTTTTGCCTTTAAGTTTTTTGTTCATTTTCCCCCTCTACAATGCGATTTCTAAACACAGACAAACCGCGCTAAGAAGGCTTGTCACAATTATATATATTGTGACAATGCGATTTTCATGCACCCCCTTTTTTTCAAAATGATGATGAAGAGGAGCCATCAAAAACACCCGCTTTTTTGTTTTTTTGTAGTACGCAACTTGAATGATGTCGCTGAGCGCTGACAGCACAAACATTATGCCCATGATTGGAATAAGCAGCGCTTTGCCTGAAAACAATGCCAGGCACGCTATAAACCCGCCCAGAGCCAGCGACCCCGTGTCGCCCATGAAAATTTTTGCTGGAAATGTGTTCACCGCCAAAAAAGCAATCAGTCCGCCGCACACAGCAAACGAGGCAAGCGCAAGCATGTCCATCTCAGGCGCGCCAATAAGTGCCACAATCGCCCCAAAAAACAGCAGATAAACCAAACTCACCCCGCCAGCCAAACCATCCAGCCCATCGGTGAGATTTACCGAGTTTACCACCGCCAAGAACACAATCACAGCAAAAGGAATAATTCCCCAACCAATATCTATGCTAAGCCCAAAAAAATCTAAATTGCTGCCAACCTTATAATAAATTAAAAAGGCAATAATAAGGGCAATGGCAGCCTGTCCAATTATTTTTTGATATGGCTTTAATCCCTCGTTTTGGTGGAAGTGAACTTTGATGAAGTCGTCCAAAAAACCAAGCAATCCAAACGCCACCATAACCAAAATTGCAAGCCAGCCATAAAAACTGCCACTCCACAAAAAAAATGCACAGGCAATGATGGCCGCCAAAATAAAAATTATTCCGCCCATGGTTGGCGTGCCTGCCTTGGAGGAGTGCTTTTCCACATAATGCAAAATGGTTTGCTCGGCTTTCATTTTTTTGCAAAGTTTAATAGTTGGCAGGGCTAAAATAAGCCCCACCAACGCCGCCACACAAGTGATTAAAATGATTTTAACGCTTAAACTCACTCTGCTTTACTCCTTCCAGCACTTTCAGCCTGCTTCTAAAATAGTTGTAAACCTCGCTGTAATCATCATATGGGTGCTTTTCGCCTTTGATGTCTTGATATTTTTCAGCGCCCTTGCCTGCGATGATAACTGTGTCGTTTTCTTTTGCCGCGTCAAGCGCCATTGCGATGGCTTTGCGCCTGTCAGGCTGGATAACGTAATTGTTGACAACTGCACCCTTTTCTATATCTTTAATAATGTCCATTGGCTCTTCAAACCGCGGGTTGTCGCTTGTGAAAACAACTTGGTCGCTCAGCGATGTGGCAATTTTTCCCATAATCGGCCGCTTGCTGGAATCTCTGTTTCCTCCGCACCCAAAAACAGTAATCACCCTGCCTTCGGTAAGTGCGCGAACATTTTTAATTATTTTTTCCAGTCCATCCGGTGTGTGAGCAAAGTCAACAACCACCCTTTTTCCCTCGCCGCTTAGCACATTAAATCTGCCCTCCACCATAGGCGCATATTTTAATTCCCTTAAAATCACCTCTTTTTCAATGCCGAGCGCCGAACATGTGCTTATTGCTGCCAAGGCATTTTGAACATTAAATTCTCCCGCAAACGGAGTTTTTACAATCATAACCTCGTCGTTGCAGTTACATATAAACTCGCTGCCCTGCAAACTTTGCTTGATGTCGATGGCAAAAACATCGCTTGGGCTGTTGATGCCATAGGAGCAGACAGGAATTTGGCATGCTTTCATAAATTTATTCATGTTTACGCCATCAGCACAAACAACGCCAAACCTAGACCGTGAAAGCGAAAAAAGTTTATACTTGGCTTTTTCGTAATTTTCCATAGTGCCAAAAAAATCTAAGTGGTCTTGCGAAATGTTGGTGAGCACTGCCACATCAAACTTAATCCCCTCCATTTTTTCAAGTGCGAGTGCATGCGCTGAAACTTCCATAACCACATACTCCACCCCCTGCTTTTGCATGTTTTGAAAAATGCTGTGCAAAATGTCTGGGTCGGGAGTTGTAAAACCTGTGTCAATAAACTCACCGTCCACCTTTGCGCCAAGAGTGCCGATGATGCCTACTTTTTTGCCTGCACCGCGCAGAATGTCATAAATTAAATTTGTTGTTGTGGTTTTGCCATTTGTGCCAGTTACTCCAATAATTTTCATCTTGTCACATGCCGAGCCGTGCAACTTTTTTTCCATAATCGCAAATGCGCGCCTAGGGTTTCTTATCGCATAGCAATCTCGCAGCCCATAATCGCTTGCCGCCAACACAAATTTTGCACCATTTTTAAGCGCCTCCTGCATTTTAAATTGTGCGCTTTCGTCATCCTTTAACAGCAAAAAAATGTCGCCTTTTTGCAGTTTGTCAAGATTGATGCACACATTTTGCACCTCTGCCTCCAAAATCATTGAAGGCAAATCATCTAAATTAGAAAAATGAACAATGTCTTTAAGTTTCATTTTCTCTCCTTTTTATATATACTAATTCGCGCTTGTCAAAAAAAGTGCAAGAAGATAAAAATATCGTTTTTTTGACAAAATAATTTTTTTTACTTAAATGAATATGCTATAATTATCACGATGAAACGCAAAGATTATGTAGTTTTAAACAGTTCACTTTTGCACCAAAAAGTAAACCTGAACCAGTTAAATCAAATGGTGGATGAAGGCAAAGCACCCCAGCTTATCAGCGAGTGCGAAAGTTTTTATTACAACCAAGTTGACGAACTCATTGACGACATGCTCAGCCAAGGCAAACGCATTTTGTTTCTCGCCGGGCCATCATCTGCCGGCAAAACCACATCAGCCAAACTCATCAGTCAAAAACTTGGCCAGCGCGGCATAACCAGCCAAACGCTTTCGTTGGATGACTTTTTGCTGCCACACAATCGCCGAGTGGTTTTAAGTAATGGCAAGGTGGACTATGAATCTGTGTTCGCCCTCGACATTCCGCTGATTGACAATGTGATTGACGAGTTAATCTATCACGGTAAGGCGCAATCACCAGTTTTTGACATGCAACTTAACGAGCGCAAAAGCACTTTTGAAACCAAAACCCTTGGCAAAAAAGATGTGCTGATTGTGGAAGGACTACATGCCCTCAACCCGCTTGTGATTGCCGAACACAACGATGTGGGCTATAAGGTTTATCTTTGCCCATATGATGACTTGTATTTTTCCGGCAAACGCATCCTCACCGCACAGGAGATTAGAATGATGCGCAGGTGTTTTAGAGATTGCCAAACACGCGCTTACACAGTTGAGCAAAGTTTTGAATCCTGGCAAATGGTTCGCAAAGGTGAAAAACAAAACATTAAGCCTTTCAAACTTAACAGCGACTACTTTTTAAACACTTCAATTAAATATGAGGTTATGCTTTACAACACCTATTTTAAGCCGATGCTGCTTGAAGCCCCTCCAACAAAGCAGAGCACGCTTTTGATTGCCGCGCTTGATAAATGCGCCAGCCTGGATAAAAGCCTTGTGCCTGAAAACTCATTGTTGTGGGAATTTTTGATAAAGTAATTATTCATTTTTTTGTATAATTATTCATGTCTGCTTGCGCAAAGATGCTCAGCGCCTGAGATTGATGCTTGGTAATCAGTGTCCTCTCCTTTCTTTGGCGCGCGCCTTCAATCAGTTCACAGCAAACCTCTCGCATATTGCCAAACAAATAAAATGCTAGTGAGCCAGGAATGGTGTTGATTTCATTTATGTAAATCTCGCCCTCCTCGTCCATTAAAAAATCAACCCTAATCACGCCCTCGCACTCCAACGCCTGGGCGGCTTTTTTTGTCAAAAGTTTAATCTTGTTTGCAAGCAATTTTTCCACTTTAAAAGTTGAAGATGGTTTTTCTTGCAAATATTTTTCATCAAAAGAATAGCAGCCGCTGCTTTTAACCTCACAAACTTTACTGAGAGTGCATTTATCATTAAAAATCATGCACGCACAGTTAAATTCGCGCCTGTTTTCAATAAAATGCTCAAAAATTAACTTGGTGTCATAATTTTTTGCAACCTCTATTGCAAATTTTAATTCACTTAAATTTGAGCATTTTTGAATGCCAATGCTGCTGCCGCAGCGTGCCGGCTTTACAATGATGGGATAACTCAATTTTTTGACAATTTCTCTTTCGTCAATTTTGTTTTGACAAACAAAATCAGTTACTGGCAAACCCGCCGCTTTTAAAATTATTTTTGCCGCCGCCTTATCCATGCAGATTGCACTGGATGCCATGTCTGGGCAGGTGTAGCAAATGTTTGCCGCAGAAAGAATTGCACTTATTGTGCCGTCCTCACCGTTGGTGCCATGCATGCACACAAGCGCACATGTTGGAACAAACTTTTTAGTTTTTAATGCACCCTTTATGGATACGCTTCCACAGCCAAAATTGAACAACACTTGTTTTTTATTTTTTACTAGTGCATGAAAGTCTGCATAAATATTCAAGTCGGCTAGGTTTTCACCCGTCCAAAATTTGCCTTCGTCATCTACATAAATTGGAAGCATTTTATAGTCATTCTTTATAGCGCGCATGGCTTGCAAACCTGTGATGATGGAAATATCATGCTCAACACTTTTGCCACCAAAAATCACCAAAATTTTTTCCATAACCCCTCCTATTTAAAATTATCTGGCAAATCGTTTTCAAACAGCACAACGCTTGATTTTTCTTGAAGCGATTTAAGAATTTGGTTTTGCTCTTTGCGCGAATAAGCATAATGCAAATTTTGTTTTTTCATTCCACCAGCGAGTGCGCCCTTTGTAAGCGCGGTTTTGTTTGTTTCGTTCATAATTATAAATTCGTCACAGCAGCAGGCAATCACCTTGCCAAGTTTAAAGTTAAATTCATATTGTTTGTCTCCCTGCTCAACCAGCCCAGGGCTGACGACAATTTTTTTGCCCTTAAAAAGTTTCAAACACTCGCAGGCCTGTCGCGCGCCAAGCAAATTGCAATTGTAGGAATCGTCTATAACTGTGCAGAAAGGGTTTTCAATCAATTGCAGTCTGTGTGGAGTTGGTGATAAACCTGAGATTGTTTCAACAATCTTTTTAACATCCACTCCTAAAAGATGCGCCATATACGCGGCAGTTGCAATGTCGCTGAGCAAGGCGCTGCCCAAAATTTTTGTTTTTGCCTTATATTCCTCACCATCTATAACCAATTTAAAACTGCTGCCTCTTCGCGAATATTTGGCATCTTTTATGTAGCAGCAGCCCTCCTTTTGCCCCACCAAATATTTTTCACCTCTAAACTTTTCAAACAACTCTCTTGTGGGTTCACTGGCATAGTCAAACACAACTTTGCCACCTTTGGGCATATGCTCACATAATTCAAATTTGGTTTTTTTAATTTTTTCAAGACTGCCAAAACTTTGCAAATGCTGCTCGCCAATCGCAGTTAAAATGCCATACCGAGGCTGCGACATCTGCATAAGTTCAGCGATGTCGCCCTCATGCCTTGCGCCCATTTCAATAATCAAAACCTCATCATCTACTTTCAAACATTCCAGCGCTGTTCGGCAAAGCCCCATGGGTGTGTTGAAATTTTGTGGAGTGGCGCAAACTTTATACTTTTGCTTTAAAAACGCCGCAAGAAAGTTTTTTGTGGAGGTTTTGCCAAAACTTCCAGTGATTGCAATTTTTATTCCTTTAAATTCCTGCAAAACTTTGCAGGCCTTTTTTATGTAAAACTTTTTGATGGCCGCTTCACAGGGATGCATAACTAACGCCGTGAAAACAAATATAAAAGGAAGCAGCAAAAATTCTATAATTACGCCTAATGCAATCCACCAAAAATTAAAAATTAAGATAAAATATGGAAGCGTTATCGCAAGCAAAACCAGCAAATAAACTATGGCAAGCCGTATCATTCGTTTAGTCCACACCAGGTTTGTTTTGCCGGAAAAATCATATGGCAATTTGAACATATGCACAAAGTAGAATTTTGTGTCATAGCCGCATAGTTGCAAGTTTTTTGCAAATGGATAGCAAATAATATAGAAAAAAATCACAAATAAAACTGCGAAAAAGGCGTTCATTTGTCCTCCTTTAAAAACTGCTGTAAAAACTGGCAAACTTGAATTTTTCTTTCAATAAAACAAAAATGCCCTGCGTGTTTCAGCACGACCAGTTGCGAGTTTTTTATCAGTTTTTTTAGTCTTTTTGCCATATAAATTGGCGTTTGATTGTCATTTTCACCAAAAATAATCAATGTTTCTGCCTCGATTAGCGGGCAATATTCTTCTAAATGCGTGTTCACCACATTCACAAAAGTTTTTTGCATGGCGGCGCTTAGTTTTTTATAATC
>CALVTD010000025.1 GCA_944359935.1 uncultured Clostridia bacterium
AGTTCAGGATCGTCAACTTGATCGGTTTTGTTCATGAACACAACGATGTATGGAACACCAACCTGTCTAGCAAGAAGAATATGCTCTCTTGTTTGAGGCATTGGGCCGTCTGTTGCGGCAACAACAAGGATAGCGCCGTCCATTTGAGCAGCACCAGTAATCATGTTTTTAACATAGTCTGCGTGTCCTGGGCAGTCTACGTGTGCATAGTGACGTTTGTCAGTTTCGTATTCAACGTGAGCAGTGTTAATTGTAATTCCACGTGCTTTTTCTTCAGGCGCTTTATCGATTTCATCGTATTTCATAGCCTGAGCATGTCCTTTTGCTGCGCAGTACATTGTGATTGCAGCAGTAAGGGTTGTTTTACCGTGGTCTACGTGACCAATAGTACCAATATTAACGTGAGGTTTATTTCTGTTAAAAGTTTCCTTAGCCATTTTTAAAAATTCTCCTTTTTTGTTTTACTTTGCTATTTTAGCATATATAATTTTTTTTTCAAAACGATTTAACAAACTTTTTTAATTTCTTTTTGCTCTTTCGCCAACAATTTTTTCAGCGATTGATTTTGGAACTTCTTGGTATTTAAGAGGCTCCATAACATAGTTTCCTCTTCCCTGGGTTTGAGAACGAAGGTCGGTTGCATAGCCGAACATCTCTGCAAGTGGAACTTCTGCGCTTACAATTTGAATGCCAAGGTTGGATTCTGTGCCTGTAAGCATTCCGCGACGGGATGTGAGGTTGCCCATAACTGTTCCAAGATATTCGTCTGGCACTTCAACTGAAACTTTCATGATAGGTTCAAGCAAAACAGGGTCTGCTTTTTTAGCGCCATCTTGGAAAGCCATTGAACCAGCAATCTTGAAGGCCATTTCACTGGAATCGACTTCGTGGAAGGAACCATCCACAACAGTAACCCTAAAATCAACTGTTTCGTAACCAGCAATAACACCATTCATTCTTGCTTCGTTTATACCGTTGTTGATTGGTTGAATGTATTCTTTTGGAATTGAACCACCAACTGTTTTATCAACAAACTCATAGCCAGCGCCTCTTTCAAGAGGTTCCATTTCGATGATACAGTGTCCATACTGACCTTTACCACCGCTTTGGCGAATGAACTTACCCTCTGCCCTAACTGCTTTTCTAATTGTTTCTCTGTAAGAAACCTGAGGGTTACCAATGTTGGCTTCAACTTTAAATTCTCTTAAAAGTCTGTCAACTATGATGTCAAGGTGCAACTCGCCCATGCCGGCGATAAGAGTTTGGCCTGTTTCTTGGTTTGTACTAACCCTAAATGTTGGGTCTTCACGCATAAGTTTTGCAAGTGCAAGAGCCATCTTTTCTTGCATGTCTTTGGTTTTAGGCTCGATTGCAAGTTGAATAACTGGCTCTGGGAAATCCATGCTTTCAAGTTGGATTGGGTGCTTTTCATCGCAGAGTGTGTGGCCTGTGATGGTGTCTTTAAGCCCAACGATTGCGGCGATATCTCCTGCACCAACCTCGCTGATTTCCTGACGGTTGTTTGCGTGCATTCTAATAAGCCTTCCAACTCTTTCAGTTTTGCCTGTGATTGAGTTGTAAACATATGAGCCTGCTTTCAAAAGCCCGCTATACACTCTAAAGAATGTAAGTCCACCAACAAATGGGTCTGTCATGATTTTAAATGCAAGGCCTGCAAAAGGAGCGGTTTCGCTTGCCTCTCTTGTTTCCTCCTCGCCAGTGTCTGGGTTGATACCTTTGATTGGTGGAATATCAACTGGTGATGGAAGATAGTCAACCATTGCATCCAAAAGCATTTGAACGCCTTTGTTTTTATATGATGAGCCGCAAAGGATTGGTGTGAATTTTCTTTCAATAGTTCCCTTTCTAATTGCTTTTTTAAGTTCGTCTATTGAAATTTCCTCACCTTCAAAATATCTTTCCAAAAGCGCGTCATCGGTTTCCACGATTTTTTCAATCATTTCATCGTGAAGTTTTTGTGCTTTTTCTTTGTATTCAGCAGGAATGTCAGCAATTTCAATTTCCTTTCCCATGTCGTCTTTGTAAATTTCTGCTTTCATGGTTAAAAGGTCAATAATTCCGCTGAATGTGTCAGCCTCTCCAATGTTAAGTTGAATTGGAAGAGGGTTTGTTTTCAATCTTTTTTGAATTGATTCAACGCAACCCATAAAGTCGGCTGCATCTCTATCCATTTTGTTTACATAAACAATGATTGGAACTTTGTATTTTGTTGCTTGACGCCAAACGGTTTCAGTTTGTGGCTGAACCTTATCACGAGCGCTCAAAACAAGCACTGAGCCGTCAAGAACTTTCAATGACCTTTCTACTTCAACAGTGAAGTCTACGTGTCCAGGAGTGTCAATGATGTTGATTTTGTAGCCTTTCCAGTTACAGGTTGTGCAGGCGGAAGTGATTGTAATTCCTCTTTCCTGCTCCTGAGCCATCCAGTCCATGGTTGCCTGGCCGTCGTGAACTTCACCAATTTTGTGGCTTTTGCCTGTGTAGAACAAAATTCTTTCGGTGGTGGTTGTTTTACCAGCATCGATGTGCGCCATAATTCCAACGTTTCTTGTTAATTTTAAATCTGTTGTAGGCATTTTTTTCTCCTATATTTATCTCTATTTACATATTTTTTCAAATTTGCACTGCCCTATGCGCCCAGCAAGGCGGAAGGGGGCAATTTTTTACCATCTGTAATGTGCAAATGCTTTGTTTGCCTCAGCCATTCTGTGAAGTTCATCTCTTCTCTTGATTGACGCACCTGTTCCGTTGTAAGCATCCATAAGTTCGCCGGCAAGTTTGGCATCCATGTTTCTTTCGCCTGTTCTTTTTCTTGCGAAATTAACAATCCATCTAATAGCCAAAGTTTGGCGTCTTTCTGGCCTAATTTCCATAGGAACTTGGTAGTTTGCTCCGCCCACTCTTCTTGATTTTGTTTCAAGCATAGGCTTAACATTTTCAAGAGCCTGATTAAACACATCAAGCGGCTCCAATCCCATCTTTTCCTTAATGATGTCGAATGCACCATAAACAATTCTTTGAGCAAGGCCTTTTTTGCCATCATACATAACTTGGTTGATAAGTTTTGTAACGGTTTTGCTCTTGTAAATTGGGTCAGGAAGGACAGGTTTTTTAACGGCACTATTTCTTCTTGCCATTTTTATTTCCTCCTATTACATTTTTTAAAAATTATTTACTTTTTGGTTTTTTAGCGCCGTATTTAGAGCGAGATTGACTTCTCTTAGCAACGCCAGCAGCATCAAGAGTTCCCCTGATGATGTGATATCTCACACCAGGAAGGTCTTTAACTCTGCCGCCCCTTACAAGCACAACGCTGTGCTCTTGAAGGTTGTGACCAATTCCAGGAATGTAGCATGTTCCTTCTTGTCCATTTGAGAACTTAACCCTGGCGATTTTACGAAGAGCCGAGTTAGGTTTTTTAGGTGTTGCAGTTCTAACAGAAAGGCAAACCCCTCTTTTTTGTGGACACTCGTTAAGAAGTGGGGCTTTTGATTTTTTAACAAAAGTTTTTCTTCCCTTATTAACAAGTTGGTTAATCGTAGGCATTTTGTTTCCTCCTTATTTAGATTTGTCTAGGCGCCTAGGCGCCGTTAATTTCTTTTTGTTTAAACACGAACAACACAATCGCAACAATTTCGCGACTTTGACAAACTCTGTTTGCCAAATCGGTGAAAGGCTTGTTTGCCCCCACCTGTCGTTTGTTTATGCCTTAAAAAAGACAGTCCCCGACAACAAGACTAAATAAATATATCAATTTATGGCCGGTTTGTCAAGAAATTATGGCAAACTTTTAAAAAGTTTTTGCAAGAAAAAACCCGCTGAATGCGGGTTTGATTTAACCTGGCAAATTTAAACCTTGTTAATCATATCAATTAAGTCTTGTTCGCTTATTATTTTTATGTTAAGTTGTTGGGCTTTGGCATACTTAGAACCCGGGTTTTCGCCCAAAAGCACATAGTCGGTGTTTTTGGAAACCGAGCCAGAAACCTCGCCACCATTTTGCAAAATAAGTTCGCTAGCCTGCGTTCTGGAAAGCGATGGCAGCGTGCCCGTCAGCACAAACTTTTTGCCTGCAATTTGCGAAGAAAAATCTCGCGGGCTTGGGTTTTTAATCTCCACACCAACGTCGATTAAATTTTGAATTTCCTGCAAGTTTTCTTGGTCTTTAAAATATTCAAGAATGTTTCTTGCAATAACTGGGCCAACATCATTTATTTTTTCAATTTCGCTGAGTTTTGCTTTCATAACCGCCTGCAAACTTGAAAAATGATTTGCTATGTCCCTTGCGGTTTTGATGCCCACCTCGCCTATGCCAAGCGCGTAAATAAACCTAAAAAGGTCAATTTTTTTGCTTTTTTCAATGGAATTTTTTAAATTATTGGATTTTTTATCTTTAAATTTCTCCAAAGTCAAAAAATCCTCGGTGGTAAGTTTATATAAATCGGACGGATTTTTCACACCAAGTTCGTTGATTAAAGTGCGCACGGTTTTTTCGCTGAGGCCCTCAATATTGAAAGCATCACGGCTGGCAAAATGCGTAAGCCTTCCCTCAATTTGGTCAAAGCAGCCATCATGATTTGTGCAATAAAGAAGAGGACCTTTTTTAATCAATTTACTTCCGCAACATGGGCAAGTGGAAATCTCTTCAATCTCTTTTGCATCCTCCGCCTTTTCAGCCAAGCCCAGCACTTCCGGTATGACCTCATTGCTGCGGCGCACGAAAACCCTGCTGCCTATGGAAACTTTTTTGCGCAAGATGTCGTCATAGTTGTTTAGTGTTGCCTTTTGCACGGTTGCCCCTGCAAGTTCAACAGGCTGCAAAATGGCAATTGGCGTAACCTTGCCAGTGCGCCCCACCTGCCACACAACATCTTTCAAAACAGTGGAAATTTCTTCCGCCTCAAATTTGTATGCCATCGCCCATTTTGGAAACTTGGTTGTCCAGCCAATTTCTTCGCGATAGGCAATTTCGTTGATGCTCACCACCACCCCGTCAATCAAAATGTCCAAACTGGATTTACGCTTGTCAATATCATTGATTTCTTGCATAACCTCTTCGGCAGTGGAAACAACCTTAAAATAATCACCCGTTTGAAAGCCGTTTTTAAATAAAAACTCATGCAGCGCTTGCTGTGTGTCAAACTTGATGCCCTCGGCCTGCAAAACCGCATAGCAGAAAAAGTCTAAATTGCGCCTTGCCGTTTCTTTTGGGTCCAAATTTCGTATTGCGCCTGCGGCAGCGTTTCGCGCATTTTTAAGTTTTTCTTCGGCATTTCGGTTGTAAATTTTTAGGGCATGATTTGTCATCATCCCTTCGCCCTCAACAAACAAATGCCCCTTAAAAGCAATTTGCAATGGCACTGAGCGGATGGTTTTAACCTGCGCGCTGACATCTTCGCCAACATATCCATTGCCCCTGGTTGTTGCACTGACGAACTCGCCATTATCATATTCAATAACAAGGTGCAGCCCGTCAAACTTATATTCCACCGAAAAAGTCATTGCGGGATGAACATCTTTCATGTCCCTCACCCATGCAAACAAATCCTTTTCATCTCGCACTTTATTAAGTGAGTAAAGTTTTTTTGGATGCTCGCGTTTTTTAAAACCTTCCAGCACCTCTCCGCCGACCCTTAGTGATGGCGAATTAGGCAAAACTGTGCCAGTTTGCTTTTCTAAATCAATAAGCCTGTAATACAGTTTGTCATACTCGGCGTCCGAAATTGTTGGCGCGTCTAAATCATAGTAGTTGTGGTTGTGCTTGTTTATTTCCACAATCAGTTTTTGCATCTCGCTAATTTTATCCATCACTCTTCCCCCTCTATTGTAAGTGGTGCAATTTCCAGCATCAAACTTTTCATGCCCACGCCCTCAAAATTGATGTCGCCCACAAGAGCATCATCAGTTATACTTACAATTTTACCTTTCCCAAATTTAGGATGAGTAACAATTTGCCCACATTGATATTTTGAGGTGTCAATTTTATCTTTTTGCTCCTCAAAACGCGTTAAAATTGAGTTTTTATCAAAAAACGGCCTGCTTTGCGCAAAACTTTTGCCTTCTGCAAAAACATTGCGCTCTTCAACCTTTTTAGGTGTGAACTGATAAAAACCAAGTTCCTTGCAAAACCTGCTTGGAATTTGATAGTTGGTTTTGCCATACAAAAAGCGTTTGGAGCAGTGGGTGATAATCACTTTTTCCTCCGCCCTGGTTACTGCCACATACATCAGGCGGCGCTCTTCTTCCACATCGTCGGCACTTGTCGCGCGGCTGATTGGAAAAAGCCCCTCCTCCAAGCCAATGATAAAAACATTTTTAAATTCCAGCCCTTTAACTGCATGAACGGTTGCAATGGTAACGCTTCCGCCCTCACCAATTTCATCCGTGTCGCTGGAAAGCGTTATGCTCTGCAAATACTCTTCCAGCCCTGCATCAGGGTTAAGCCTTGAATATTCCCTCACGCCTGCCTCAAATGAGGAGATGTTCATAAGTTTATCAAAGCCCTCTTCACTTTTCCTGTCGTAGGCATCTCTCAGCCCAAACTTGGTTATCACCTCGCTGGCAAATTCAGCAAGTGGCAGGTTTAAGTTTTGCAGGCCTACATAGATTTCCAAAAAAGAGGCAAGTTTTTTTTGCAGAGCCGGCTCTTGTTCCAGTCCGCCTTGCAGCAGAGTTTTTAAAATGGAGTTATCGCCGGCAAGCGCCTTCAATTTTGCCACAGCGCTGTCGCCTATGCCCCTGCGAGGAAAATTGACAACTTTCAAAAATGCCACATCATCGTCAGGATTGACAAAAAGCCTTAGATAGGCAATGACAATTTTAATTTCTGCACGCTCATAAAATTTGAAGCCGCCATAAATTTTGTGTGGAATGTTATATGACAAAAGCGCCTCTTCCAAATTTCTTGAAAGCGCATTAAGCCTCATAAGCACAGCAAAATCCGCAGGCTTATCTCCACGCCTCATCAATCTTTCAATAGTGCTTGCAACAAACAGCGCCTCGTCGCGCTCGTCAATGGCATTATAAATAACCGGCTCATCGCCGCCCTCTCTTTGCGTCCAAAGTTTTTTCTCTAACCGCGAAGAATTGTGTGCAATAAGTTTGTTTGCCCTATCCAAAATTTTGGAGGTAGAGCGATAGTTGCGTTCAAGTTTGTAAACTTTAACATCAGGAAAATCTTTTCTAAAATTGAAAATGTTTTTAAAGTTGGCACCTCGCCATGAGTAGATGCATTGATCCTCATCGCCCACAACAAAAATATTGCCGTGCACTGACGCAAGTTGTTTTAATAGTTCATATTGCACCACATTGGTGTCTTGAAACTCATCCACCAAAATATATTTAAAGCGCTGTGCATACTTGTTTTTAACATCTTCACACTGCAAAAATAACTTATATGTTTTAATCAAAAGGTCATCAAAATCAAGGGCGTTGTTTTTTTGCAGAGTTTTTTCATACTCGTCCATAACCCTGACAATTTTTTTAATGTCAGTAACATCTCTGCATGCAAATTCATAGTCTGCCAAAGTCATAACGGTGTTCTTCCAGTTTGAGATATGAAAAAGCACATTCTTTTTCCACTTATCTTCTGGCAAATTCTGCTGCGCCAAAATCTCTTTCACAACCTTTTCGCTGTCGTCCTCATCGTATATGGAAAAACTGCGAGAATACCCCAGCCTTTCAATATCCTGCCTCAAAATTTTTGCGCACATAGAGTGGAAGGTGGAAATCCAAATGCTTCCGCCCTCGTCACACATCTTTTCCACCCTCTCTGCCATTTCACGCGTGGCCTTGTTGGTGAAGGTGATTGCCAAAATATTATACGGGCTCACGCCCAAGGAAAGCAGGTATGCAATGCGGTGTGTAAGCAACCTGGTTTTGCCACTGCCTGCACCTGCAGTTACTAAAACAGCCCCCTCAGTTTGAAGAAGAGGCAGGCGCTGTTCATCATTAAGCAAATTGATGTCGAAATTATTCATAGCATAATTTTAGCAAATGTAAAAAAATTAGTAAACTAATTTTTGCTCTCTTCTTTCAAATTCCTTTTTATAACGGTTAAACTTTTCAATAACATCCAAAAGATACTTTTGTTTTTTGCCCTCATCCAGCGTGCGATAATAGTTTGCATCAATCAGTTCGCCAATTGGATTAAGCACACCCTTTTCCAAAACTTCTCTTGTTCTGTTTTTAAAAACCTCGTCCGATTCGAAAGTTGAAATAACTTTAAACTTAACATTTGGGCTTAGCGGAGCATTCATCTTTTTAACGCCGGATGTGCCGTTTTCTCCTTTGCTCATAAGTCTGTTGCGTGCATTTTGTGCAAGCCTTTTAAGTTCTTGATTCATTATTCTCTCCTTTTAACTTCCAAATCAGGAAACAAACTCATTGTAAAGCAAATGTTTTTAACTGCAAAATAAAAGGTGGAAATAAATTGTCGAAAACGTTCGAACTTTTTAGACAAAACAAAATTTACAAAAAAAGCATGGCTTTATGCCATGCATTTTATCAAAAATGATGATTAAAAGTGCGCTTAACCTCTTTTTCTAGCGCGTTTTCTTGCGGCCTCTCTCTTGCGTTTTTTTGCAACGCTAGGTTTGTAGTAGGCTTCTTTTTTCCTGATGTCACCGATAATGCCGTCTTTTTGACATTTTCTTTTAAAACGTTTCAAAGCGCTTTCCAAGTTTTCGTTTTCGCCAACTTTAACCGTTGTCAACTTTTCTCACCACCTTCTAATTTCAAGATTTTGCTTTCTTATTATATTGATTTATGCCTCCCTTGTCAAGCGTTTAAACCAAATTCGCCTTGGCAAGTTGTCCATCTGTGCCGGTTATATTAACCTCCACGATGTCGCCAACTTTACAAATGGCGTCTATTTCACATTTTATGTAGTTTTCTGTAAAACCATAACTTTTGCCATTTTCTATTTCTTCAATCAGCACTTTGCCACTCTTGTTCTGCTCAATAAATCGCCTGCGCAAAGTTTTATCCAACTCTTTAAGTTGCTCTGCACGCGCTTTTTTAATTTGAAAATCCAAATCTTTCTGCTTGGATGCCACTGTGCCCTCTCTATGCGAATATGGGAATATGTGCAACCCAGAAAACGCCACCTGTTCAATGAACTGTTTGGTTTGGTTAAACTCCTCTTCGCTCTCTCCCGGAAAGCCAACAATAACATCTGTTGTAATGGAAGCGGACGGAAAATATTTTCGAATTAACTGGCAAGTGTTTTTAAACTCTGCGGCAGTGTATCGCCTGTTCATTCTTTTAAGCACGCTGTCGCACCCACTTTGTAAAGACAAATGAAAATGCGGACAAAAGTTTTTAAGACGGCTTAAACCTTTGATAAACTCTTCATCTGCAATCACCTCTTCCATGGAAGAAAGACGCATGCGTAAGTTGAATTTATCAAGTTTTTCCAGCAGCGGCAAAAGCCCAAGTTTGCCGTCAATTTTAAAATCGGAAAGATTTATGCCTGTCAGCACAATTTCTTTGATGTCGCTGCCAAGATTTTTAACTTCGTCAATAATCGAGTTTACATCCCTCGACCTGCTTCTGCCCCTCAAATATGGAATAATGCAATAAGAGCAAAAGTTGTCGCAGCCGTCCTGCACTTTTATGTATGCGCGTGTGCGAGTTTGAAGCGCAAACTCCTCTTGCTCGTATTCTTTTGGCACATCGTCCAGCCTCACACCCTCTTCCAGTGATGCAATTTTGTTTTTGCCAGACACGCCTTTAATAAGCGCCGCTTTGCCCAAAAACTGCTGCCAGTTATGCTGAGCAGCGCAGCCGCAGACATATATTTTTGCATTAGCATTTAATTTTTTACATTTAGCCAGCATCTGCCTAGATTTCTTTTCCGCCTCGCCAGTAACAGCACAGGTGTTGACAACATACACATCCGCTTTTTCAAGGGTCTCTGTAATCTCGCAGCCCTGTTTTTTAAAAATATTCAATAGGCTGTCGCTTTCATATTTGTTAACCTTGCAGCCCAATGTTAGCACACAAACTTTCATGTCATTCTCCTAGTTTCCCGAAAACAGGCTTGCAATTCCCGCCAGCAAAATTGCCGCAGTTTCAGCCCTTAAAATTCTTGTGCCAAGCGAGATATTTTCAGGCTTGGTTTGCAAAATCTGCTGTTTTTCTTCCGCTGAAAATCCGCCCTCACAGCCAACCAAAATAGCAATATCTTTTGCACTTTTTAAACTTGCAAAATCAAACTCCTCACCCTCTCGTTCGTTTGCAAACAGCCTGGTTTTGTGCGCTGCAAACTTTTCAAGCATCTGCGAAAAAGATAGCAATTCAATTTTCATAAAATCGGCGCGCTCACATTGCTTGGTTGCGCTTTCAATAATTTTTTGATAGCGAACAAGTTTTTCGCCCTTTAATTTCATTGTGGAAAATTGGCTTTCAAAAATATATAAATTTTTAATTCCCTCCTCCACTGCTTTTTGCACGACAAGTTCCAATTTCTCCCTTTTTATAGCGGAAATAAATAGCGAAATTTGATTTTTTGCATTATTTTTATTATTTTTTTTGCTTTTTACGCTTAATTTTGCAATATTTTTATCAATTTTAGTAATTTGGCAAACATAGTCGCATCCATCGCCATTTACAACAATCACCTCATCGCCAACTGTAAGGCGCAAAACATTGCGAAGATGATTTAACTCTTCGCCCTCAATAATTGCCTGGCTTTCTTCAATTTTGCCAATAAATCTTTTCATGGCAATAGTTTACAATAAAAAAAGTGAAATGGCAACACATTTCACCTTTTTGAAAGAAAGTTTTGATATTTTGAATATGCTTTCGGGTCTATTTTAGCATTGAGTTCTTCCAGCAATTTTTTGTTTGCTTTATCCAAACTCTTAGGTTTCTCGGCTTT
>CALVTD010000026.1 GCA_944359935.1 uncultured Clostridia bacterium
AGCGCAATTAGGATGGGCACTGCGACAATCACATTAAAAACAAAAGTTGTGATTACAAGACCTTTTTTGCCTGCAAAATCTTTTGCCGAAAGTCTGCATCGTGAAATGCTTACAGCCGCAAAGATTAAACCAAGCAATGAGAACACAATCAACACTATGCCAACAACTAAAATCATTGCGCCAGCAGCATCAAGCACCTCATCACCACTAAACAAAGCAAATGCAGGTATAACCGTTACAAAACTGCTGATCAGCAAAGCCGCATAGGCGATGATGCTTAAAATCAGGCCTGTAAGCAAAAATGGTCTAGATTTGTTTTGCATATCCCCCTCCTCCTTAAAAGGAGGTTAGCATATATGGCAATTCTATGTCAAACAAATTTACAATATATTTAAAACCCAAACGAAACGCGCTTTTCTTCTGGGCTTGTCTGCAAAACGCGCACTTTCACTTTCTGCCCTAATTTAACAAACTCATAGATGTTGGCATCACTTCGCTCTGTAACATTTGAAATATGCAACAAGCCCGTAACGCCGCTGCCCAGTTTTACTATTGCGCCAAACGCCAAAATTTTAATAACCTCGCCGTCATAGATTTCTCCAACATTAAGCGCATTAATTTTTTCAACCATTGGGTCTGGCAAAATTTGCTTTAAGCCAAGTTTAACCTTTTTGCTATCCCTGTCAAGTTCAATCACTTTAAAAGTGTATTCTTTGCCCTCTTCAATCACTTCATTTGGGCTTTGAATTTTATTAAATGAAAGGTCGCTGATATGAATAAAACAGTCCACACCACCAACATTCACAAACGCCCCATACGGCAAAATCTTTTTAACGGTGCCCTTAACAATCTTGTTTATGAAAATTGATTTCCAAAAAAGTTCTTCGTTTGCAAGGCGGGTTTGCTGCTGCAACAACTTTATGCTTGCAACAATTTTTTTGCCCTCTTTATCAATTTCAGTAACAACCGCCTCACACTGCTTGCCCACCAATTTTCTCTCATCCACTCTGTGCTCGCCAACCTCCTCGCGCGGCACAAAAATTTCATAGTCGCCCATCTTGCCTATGAGGCCAAAATCGGCATGAGTTGGAACAAACGAAAACTTGCTGCCAAGTTTCAACTTTTGAGCGTTTTGAGTGCCAAGCATGGTTACATCTGCCTGAGATTTAGACGCTATAATCATGCCCTCTTCATTTGTGCCCAAAACCATAACTTTAAATCTGTCGCCAATTTTAATTTCGTCAAAGTCGTCAAAATCGCTTTTCTCAATAAACGCGTCCTTTTTGCCGCCGATGTTGAAAATCACGCCGTCATCACGCTTAAACACAACCACACCATCTTGCAGTTGACCCTTTTTATAAGATGTAAAGGTTTTTTCAATGGCCTCTAAATTAAATTCACTCATGCTTTTTCCTCTTTTTAAATTTTTCCTCCGCCTGCTCTTTTAACTGGTTAAGTTTTTGAGAAACAATCTCACTGGCATCTTTCAGCACCTCTTCGGTGATTTTCATGCCATAGAACTGGCTAAGTTCATACGGCTCGCCGATTAAAATTTTGGTCATTCTAAAAGCATGAGGTCTGTTATACACCCACACAGGCACTATTGGCGTTTTAGACTTGATTGCCAGCATAGCCGCCCCACTTTTAACCTCGCCAAGTTCAACATTGTCGCTTTTATTGCGAGTGCCCTCTGGAAAGATAATCAGTTTTTTATCATTTTTAAGCACTTTCAAAGCGTTTTTAATTGCGCTCACATCGGCAGCGGACCTATCAATTTTAATTGCACCCATCGCCTTAATAAAAGCGCCAAAAAGTTTGTTTTTAAAAAGTTCTTTCTTTGCTAAAAAATATTTTTTCTCAAATGTGCCAAGCACAATGTTCACTGCATCTATATTAGACGTATGGTTCATGGTTAAAATTGCCTTGCCCTTTTTAAGGTTTTTTCTGCCATATATCTTGCAAGGGTAAATTATTTTGCCAGGAATGTATGCCAAAAATTGCACCAAATGAAAAATCATCGCCGTCCTCCTTTTTTAGTATATGCTTGCCTTATCCCTGTAAGGCCTCAATCTCATATGGTTTAAGCGGCCTGTATTCACCGCGCTTTAACCCGCCAAGTTTAACAGTGCCAATTCGCACCCTTTTAAGCAGTTTGATGTTTTTGCCAATGGCCTCAAACATTCTTCTAACCTGGTGATTAAGCCCTTCATGGATAACCACCGAAAGCCTTGTCATGCCGCTTTGCAACCCCACCACTTTAACTCTTGCTTTTGGCAGACGCTCGCCATCAATCACCACGCCATTTCTAAGCACAGCCAGTTCGCTTTCTTTTATGTCGCCCTCAATTTTAACGATGTATTCCTTTTCAATTTCGCTTTTAGGATGTGCAACCCTGTTGGCAAAGTCGCCGTCATTGGTTAAAATAATCAGCCCCTCGGTGTCGTAATCCAGTCTGCCAATAGAAAAAAGCCTCTCTGGCAAATCCACAAGGTCAAAAATGGTTTTTCTGCCCCTTTCATCGCTGTTGGTGGAAGCATAGCCCTTTGGCTTGTGAAGTTTTAAATAAACAAAAGAAAGAGGCAGGCTGACGCGTTTGCCATCAACAGCCACCTCATCTTTTTTCTCATTTATTTGTGTTCCTAAATTAGTTACAACTTTGCCGTTAACCGACACTCTGCCGCTTGCAATAATTTCGTCAGCCTTGCGCCTTGCCGAAACGCCAGCGGTGCTTAAAAATTTGTTTAGTCTCATATTTTACCATTGGTCAAGTATGTCAAATATCCTTTGTTCAAATGACCGTGCCTTTACATCTTCCATTGTAACAACATTTCCAGAAAATAGCAACTCTTTATCAAACAATATTTCAAACTTGCCAACTTCGCTGCCTGCCTTCAAAACCGGTTTAAGGCTTGGCACAATCTGCACATTGGTGGAAATTTTATCAAGTTCCCAATCTGCAAGCGGATACATAAATGTGTGGTTATGCCCAATTTTCACGCTTTGTTTCTCGCCGCCCTCAACCACAAGTTCAGGATAAAACTCTACCTTTTGGGTTAAGTCATACATCTTATAGTTTTCAAAACCCCATTCCAGCAGCCTTGCACAGTCCTCAAACATAGGCCCGCAGTTAAGCACAACACAAATAAGCCGCATGCCATCACGCTCTGCCGCAGAAACCAAGCATCTGCCCGCGTCGTCAGTAAAGCCTGTTTTAACACCAATCGCTCCGTCAAATGTTCTAAGCAGTTTGTTTTTATTGGCAAGATATCTATCCTTGCCATCAGCGCTTGTGATTTTTTTGTTTTGCGTGCTTACAATCTCTTTAAACACTGGGTTTTCCAGCGCATATGCGGCAATCTTTGCAAGGTCATGTGCGCTTGTATAGTGCCCCTCTTCGTCTAAGCCATGAGTATTTTCAAAATGCGTATGTTTAAGCCCAAGCCTGTGTGCGGTGAAATTCATTTGGTCCACAAAATGCTCAACACTGCCCGACACATGCTCGCCAATCGCCACGCTTGCGTCATTGCCAGAAACAAGCATAAGGCCATACAACAAATCTCTTAACGAGTGTTCTTCACCCTTTCTTAAATATAAAGAAGTGCCTGGCACTCCAATCGCTTTTGGCGACACTTCAAAAACCTCGTCAATGTTTTCGCAATTATCAAGAGCAGTAATCGCCGTCATAATTTTTGTTGTGCTTGCCATGGGCAGAGACGCGTTGCTGTTTTTTTCAACCAAAACCCTGCCGCTTGATGCCTCAATCAAACACATCGCCTTAGCGCTTGTTGACACATCCGCATGCACCAGCGATGCCACAGATTTAATTGCGCCATAGCAAAACGAAAAAGCCATCAGCGCCGCAAGCAGCACCGTAACTGTAACAAAAATAAAATTAGAAAGTTTACTCTTGCTCTTGGTTCTCTTCATTTTTTTCCACCTTGCTCAGCAGTGCATTAAACATGTTAAGCACAGTTTGATAAAGCGACTTATTTTCAACATTAACAAATTTTACTTCACCCTTG
This sequence comes from uncultured Clostridia bacterium, assembly GCA_944359935.1. Taxonomy (GTDB): domain Bacteria; phylum Bacillota; class Clostridia; order Christensenellales; family UBA1242; genus Caccovivens. The sequence continues at coordinate 4,023 of CALVTD010000026.1, forward strand.
GTTTCAATCAAAAAACCAACCGGCGTAACGCTCATTCCGCCACTTGACCCACCAGCCATAGGGAAATGATTTGCCACGCGCCTGGAAGAAAGGTCGGCATATTCACCACCGCCAACAACATAACCCACGCTTACTTTTGAAATTGGAATTATTGTTGAGCCATCATCTGTTACAACCTTTTCGCCCACAATTGTGCTTGAATCCACAATGGTTTTAATCTTGTCCATTGACGATGAGATAAGGTCGTTGATTGTTTCGCTGTTTGTGTAAAACTTCATAATACCTCCTATATATTGTGCCTATTATGACATAATACTTTCTATATCTGCTTTTGTGCTGCTTTTTTCCTACTTAGCATAACCGAATTGATTAAAGAATATGCAACATCAAAAGCAGAAATTGAAACGCTTAAATTGGCGGCAATCTCCACCACTTTTTTGTTGTAAGAAACAATGTCATACACGCCGAGCGATGCAGTTGGCTTTTTATTTTTTAAGCCCGTAAATAAAATTAGCGCGCCAACATTTATAAGTCCACAAACCATACTGGTTAAGAATGCATCACCAAGCCCTATGTTGTAATAAACCTCCAAAAATTTAAGCCTGGTTTTATCTTTGATTTGTGAGGTAAATTCTTCATAAAATGCAAGTTCTGGTGAATCAAAATCCAACTGTTTTTGAGTGGTTTGTTTTTGATTTTGAAGTTTAATTTGGCGGCCGTCTATTTCGAAAAAGAAATATTGGAGTTTTATTTTAAACACATATATGCAAAAGGTCCCCCTGTTTTCAAGCAGGTTAAATGAAAAACGCACCTCCAAAATTATTGGAAGCATCAACAAGATTATCACAACAGTTGGAATTAAAAAATAGAGACTTTGCATTTTACAATAGTCTCTACTTTTTAAAATCTTTTATGCTTGTTTAGGTTTGGTTTTTAAAATCTTTTTAATTTGCTTATTTATTTTAGAGTAGTCAATGTTTGCCTGCTCTGGATAAATCGCCTCGCACTCAAACATATCTTTGGCAAGCAGCATGGTTGCATCTGGACGCCTCAGCCTTGCCACATTTTCACGCATTTGCAGCAAAAGTTTTGGGTCGTTTAAAAGTTGCGACAAAATTTCAATCATCTCTTTGTTGTTTTTATATTGTTTAGCCGCGCCTTCACGAACAAGCATCTCAACATTCACCCTTTCCTGCTCTGGCAATTTTTTACAGCAAACCATAGGCAAAAACTTGTTTAGCGATTCGGTCACAGAAACCCCGCCCGCTTTTCCAATAATGATATCCGCTGCGCTCATAAGCAGGTCAACATCCTTTGAAAAGCCATAGTTTAAAAGTTTAATGTTTGCCGGAACTTTAAGTTTATCTATTTTCTTTTTATCTTTTTCCGCCCTGCCGTTTGCAACGATTATTTGCAATGAGTGCGATTTAAGATGCTTTACAATGTTTTTAACAATTTTATAGTTGCCGCTCCAAAAGCCTCCGCCAAACATCACAAACATTGTGAACACGCCGTCTTTTAGGCCAAGTTTGGCCCTGGCCTTAGACTTATCAATATTCTGCGAAAACTTTTCATTAACCGTCAATCCATACGGCAAAAGTTGCTGCTTAGTAAAGCCTTTTGAAATCATGTATGGAATATAACTCTCGTTTGGCACAAGCAGATAATCAATGCCCGTCGCAGCCTCCCAAAATGGGCACACCGCATAGTCAAAAATGAAGGAAAATGTCTTGGCTGGAATTGGATAGAGTTTTCGTAAATTAGTAATCATAACGCAAGGGAAAAAGTGTGAAGCATAGATGGCATCGGGCTTAAAATCATATATAAGTTGCAAAACCTTGTCATACATCTTCATAAGCCCCATTTGCACAACCGACTTGTTGGCTTTCTCTGGCTTAGATTTTTGCCAATGCCTATAAAATGCATTATAAATTTTGTGTAGATATTGCACAACAATGCCATATCCCACCTCTTGCATCCATATAAAAGTTTTGCTGTCGCAGTATTCATGCAACAGGTCAACAACTTTAACTTCGCCGCCCATGGCCTCCAATTTTTCTTTCACTGCATTTGCGGCTGAATTATGCCCTCCTCCTGCTGTAACCGTGAATATTAAAAACCTTTTCATTTTATTCCTTTTATTTTAAATATTTATCGAGAGCCTTAACCTTATAACTGTTTGGCGCATACTTGTCTGTGGTTACATATCCGCTTGGAGCGTTAATCACCTCTGGAATTCTATTGATGCAACTTGCGCAGGTAAGTTCAACCGTGGATGGGCGATTGATTACAACGGTGGTGTCAGGCTCGCCATAAATCGTCCACTCGTTGCTGTCGAATTCATTTTTGTCATACACCTTGCCCACGCACTCTGTTTCAAGCACAATCCCTTCCTTGGTTGTGGTTGTAACAACTGCGCTCATGCCTGTGCAATCGCCTTTTTTAATGTCCATTTTAAGTGTGGAAGAATGAATTTTGCTTTTTGCAATTTCAGGCACGCATTTTTGAGTTTGGCTTTTAACTGTAAGGCCAAGTTGTGAGCACAGCCATCCATTCACATTCCACATATAACTTGGCGCATACTTTCCGCTTTTAATGATTTTTTCTCTTGCCGCAGGCGAAATGTTGTCAGCGGCAGCAACCTCTTTTTCAAATTGCTGCAAAGTAAGCCCTGCACCATGCGCCCTGGCAAGTGCGATGCCATAGTCTTCCACATTATAACTCGACCTGCCCTTGATTTTTGTAATATTATGTGTCGCGCCGGCAAGAATTGTGATTAAATTGCCCCAGAACACATCCTGATAGCCACTTCCACAAATGGTGCAGCCCTTTTCCTTTGCCACTCTGTCAAGTTTTTCAAAGATGGTTGGGTTTGAGTTTTGTGGGTAAAACGCCTCTTCACAAGTTGTGATTGCATTAACCCCATTTTGAGCACAGATTGCAAGTGCGTCCTCAACATCTGCAATCAAACTCATGGTTGTTACAATCGCAACGTCTGGCTTATTCTTTTTAAGAAATGCATCAAATTGCTTAGCGTGCTGAATTTTAACGCCAAGTTTTTTCTTTGCCCCCATAATTTCGCTGATATCTTTGCCAATCTTGCTTTCGTCGATATCAAACGCTCCAACAATTTTTACGCCTTTTTCAAGTGCATATCGCATTGTGTAAACGCTCATCTTTCCACAGCCATATTGCACCATTGTGATTTTTGACATGTTTCCCTCCTTAGTTTTTTGTGATTACATGTAGTATAACAAATTTTTAATAAATTTTGCAAATAATTAGTGTCTTTTTAATAAATGGAGTATACTAATATTGTATAAAAAAAGGAGAAACATATGAAAAAAGCCTTCGATAACAAAAAATACTTAACTTTGCAAAAGCAGCACATCATGGAAAGAATTGACATGTTTGGCGGAAAACTGTATTTAGAACTTGGCGGCAAACTGTTCGACGACCTTCACGCTTCCAGAGTGCTTCCTGGTTTTAAGCCAGATGTGAAAATAAAACTGCTTGAAAGTATGAAAGATAAAGCCGAAATAATCATGTGCATCAGCGCAAACGATATTGAAAAAAATCGCATTCGTGCCGATTTGGGGCTTAGTTATGACAATGAAGTGCTCAGGCTAATTGACAATTTTAGAAAATTGGGGCTGTATGTTTCTTCAATTGTAATCACGCTGTTCAAAGGTCAATCAAGCGCGCAAAAATTTGCAAACCTATTGCAAAACAGAGGTGAAAAGGTTTATTTCCATAGATACACCAAAGGCTATCCAAACGATATCGAAACAATCGTGTCGGAGGAAGGCTACGGCGCAAACGATTACATAGAAACCTCTCGCCCGCTTGTTGTTGTAACCGCACCGGGCCCTAACAGCGGCAAACTTGCCACCTGCCTCAGCCAGTTATATCACGAGTATAAACGCGGCGTAGATGCAGGCTACGCAAAGTTTGAAACCTTCCCTGTTTGGAACCTGCCATTAAAACATCCTGTGAATGTTGCGTATGAAGCCGCAACCGCAGACATAAAAGATGTGAATATGATTGACCCATACCACTTCAACAAATATGGCAAACTGGCAGTCAACTACAATCGCGACATAGAGGTTTTCCCTGTTCTCAAAAATATTTTAAGAAAGATTACCGGCAAAGACATATACTATTCTCCAACCGACATGGGCGTCAATATGGTTGGCTATGCAATCACAAACGACAAGGTGGCATGTGAGGCCTCCATACACGAAATAATAAGGCGCTATTACAACTATGCCTGCGCTGCAAAAAAAGGCCAAACCTCATACGACACAGTTGACAGAGTTAAACTTCTTTTAAACGAACTTGAAATCAGCCCAACCGACCTTGAAGTAATCAAGTCCGCAAAAAGAGTGGGCAAAGAAAGCAATCTGCCATGCATCGCCCTGCAACTTGAAGACGGCAGAATTTTAACTGGAAAAAGCAAGAATATCATTTCTGCCGCAGGCGCGGTTATACTCAACGCGCTTAAAACGCTGGCAAACATAGACGACCACCCGCTGATAAGCGACCAAATTTTGATGCCAATTTTAAAACTAAAAAAGGAAGTTTTGGGTTCGCTCTCCTCACAACTTTCGCTTGACGACGTATTGATAGCTCTTGCAATCTGCGCAAACTCAAACGAGGAGGCCGCATCCTGCATAAAAATGCTTCCAAAATTAAAGGCATGCGAGGCACACTCAACCTTCATTTTGCCAACTTCGGACGAACTCACTCTTAAAAAACTTGGCATTTATCTTTCCAGCGAACCATACTTTGAAACAAACAATTTATTTAATTAAAAAATGGAGCAGCCGCTCCATTTATTTTTGCAAAATATTTTCTTTATTTTTGCCTTTATATTGCTTTTTAACTTTGTTATCTTTTTTTGTGATTATTTTTTCGTATTTATCCAGTTCCTCTTTGGTAAAACCAAAATATTCAAGCGCATCTTGATTTTGCTCTTTCTTTTCTTGCATATTCAGCCCTCCTTTGCAAAAAAGATTAACACAACTTCAAAAACATTGTCAACCGAAAAAAATAAATAATTTGTTGAAAAATAATTGACAAATAAGATTTAGATAATGTATAATTAAACAGTCGCATAAAAGCGGCTGCACAACAACTTAATATAGCCCGTGTAGCGCAGTCGGTTCGAGCGCTCGCCCTGCTGCCGAGGTTTCGCCAGAAACCGAACGCCAAGGTTCTGCCGTAAGGCAGGTTCTTCTAAGGTGGGGCCACACCGGCAGACAAACATCGTGTGCGGCACAACAACTTAATATAGTCGCGTAGCTCAGTCGGTTAGAGCACCACCCTGATAAGGTGAATTTGACCACTTTGAGCACACCAACGAGAGTTGCTAAACTCGTTAAAACAAACCATATAGAGATGTAGCTCAGCCGGTTAGAGCACCACCCTGATAAGGTGTATTTGACCACTTTGAGCAAGCCAACGAGAGTTGCTAAACTCGTTAAAACAAACTATATAGAGATGTAGCTCAGCCGGTTAGAGCACCACCCTGATAAGGTGGGGGTCGGTGGTTCGAGTCCACTCATCTCTACCAGATTTGAGAGCAAAAT
>CALVTD010000027.1 GCA_944359935.1 uncultured Clostridia bacterium
AAAGCATAGAAGCCAAGCTCTTGCAATGTCGACGGCAGGTTGATCCCACCCAGATTTGAACAATTTCGAAAGGCGTTGTTTGAGATGCTTTCAAGCGAATTTGGCAAAATAATTGATGTCAATTGCCTGCATTCCTCAAAGGCAGATTCTCCGATGCTGATCAAATTGCTGTCAGAGGCGTCAACCACTTTCAGTTGTGAATTTCTGAAAGCAGAAGTTCCAATATATTTGACATTTTCAGGAATTTTAAACTCTGTCGCAGGGTTTGCTGGCGCATAACCGGCAATCGTTTCTCCATCTGTGATTATCGCTCTGTTGTCATAAATTTGATAATAGGAATTGCCTTCTCCTTCCAAATATTTGATGTCATAAGAATTAGAAAAAACCGAGCTTCCGAATTTGTAAATTGTGTTTGGCAATTTTACTGTTTCAATATCGTGATAAATCCAAAAAGCGCTGTCGGCCACTGAGTAAACTTGATAGTATGTCTCGCCATCACTTACGCTTGCTGGAATTTCAAAAACATCAGTTGACCCCACACCATAAGTTGCTGTAACCTCCGCCAACTTGGTCTCCTTATATAAAGTGTATCTTAGATCGCCTGAGTTAAATCTGATTTGCGTTGTTGCATTAAACAAGGCATAAATCGTCCTCGGAGATGAAACTCCAAAAGTAAACTTGTAATTTGGTGATGTGGAGAGAACTTGCATTGTTTTTGGATCTGTTGATGTCGCCCAAGCCAAAAATTCGTTGCCTTCATTTTCAGTTGCCGTCAATGAGATCTCATCACCTATATTGTAGCTCCCACCACCCTGCACGCTGCCAAGTGCAGCAATGTTTGGCAGCACCTGAACTTCTATTCCTTCGGTTGGTGCTTGGTTTGCATTTATAATTTCAATGTTCAGGTTAAATTGAGAGGTTATGTCAGCGTCTGAATTCACAGAAAAAGCAATTTCACACACGCCTGTTTGCGTTGGAGCAAGTTCAAAATAAACATCGTTGGCTTCGAGATAATCCTTTTTTAAAGATATGGACAAATTGTCAACTTGATTTTGATTTTTTACTTTGAACAACAATGCTTCCTCTGCGCTGAGATTTTCAAATTTGAGTTTCAAAACAGCAGAGGCAGATTGTTTAAACGAAAATGATATGTTCTGCCAGCTTTGGCTTTCTGATGAAACTCCACCATCATTCACAACAACGGTTGCCGGGCTTGAATGGCTTTCTGTGTTTTCAAATTCTGCTGAAACAGAAGCGTTGGCCCCGCTGGTTTGAAAATCGATGTTGCCACTGATTTCAAAAACCTTTTCTTTGTTTCCACATGCCGCAACAATGACAGCCACAAACATCAGAAACGCTATAATTATGGGCATAAAAATTTTTGATTTTAATGCTAACTTTGACATGTCTCCCCCTATTTATTTAATTATAAAAAATAACCGGTGTTATGTCAAACAAAAAGCATGCCTCCTCTGTTGAAGACAACAGCTAGTCGCGCTGGCGAAATCATTGTTTGAGCGTTTGCAAGTGGGCCTTTTGTTGTTTGATTCGCAGGCTCTCCCTTGCTTTTTGAATGGTTTTGTTGTGCACCCACTTGCTTAATGATTTGGATTCAAGGAATTTGATCGCATCAGCATACTGCTTTGCAAGGGCCGTTGCAAAATACCAAGCAATCATCAATAAAGCCAAAATTAAAACAAAAATTTGAAGAAGTGATGTCATAACTCCACCAACACCTAAACTCCACAAATCCATAGCTCTATAACCACTTAAATTTAAAGAAAAATTATTAGGCCCTGATGAAACAATAGAATCGTTGTAAGTGTAGCCATAAACATAAGTTAAGTATGGTGTTGCCAGCAATATCAAAGTAAACAATCCCAAACCTGCACAGAATATGTAACCAAGACTTTTCAAAATCTTTTCTTTTATATTCCCCCTAAAACTTAATTTTTAATAATTGATAAAAATTGTTATTGCTTATAATTATGAAAATAAAACATTTTTTGTTAGTTGTTTTTTTTCTTAAAATTATTATAGCATAAATATTTAAAAGAAAAAATAAAAAAGCGCAAAATTTTTGCGTTTTTTTATTTTCTCATCTTGTCAACAATGTTGTCTATTGCAATAACAAGAGCAATCAAAAATGGTATGTCTTCTTCCTTTGCCTCTAATTCAAAACTATCCAAAATTGTGAAAGCTTGTCTTCTTATTGTGCCAATTACTTCACCATTTCTGATAATGCTTGATGTAAATGACAAAAAGCTTCCTTCAACTTTAATTTCATCTTGATAGCCTGTCACAAAAAACTCAGGTTTAAAATTAAAGAATTTATCTTTAACTCTTGCAATTTTATTTTTGTTTGCATCATAAACATATGCGCTATGAACAAACCAGTTAAACCATTTGTTTCTAACTGTGTATAAAACATTGCCTTGCATATCACAAACGCGTTTTTTTCTTGTTGGACTGAAAACTTTGCCTTTTACTTTGTAAATTTCATTTTTATTCTCATCGAGAACAGCTGAACCACCACCCCAAGAAATAATTTTATTTTTAATATAAACTTTCATTTTTTTCTCCTTTTTATTATTTTGTTGCCAAAAGTGTTATAGCTGTGATGATCAAAGCCACCCACACACACACTTGTGTAACAATCAAAATTATCCATCTTTTTTTAACTTTTTTGTCAACATAATAAATGTTTTTTATTTCTTCAACTTCATTTTCAGTTTTTATTTCAACTGCTTGTCCTTGATCAACCATATTCTTAAAAATGATATTAACATCGTTTTTTTCTTTTAATTTGATAATGTGTTGACTATCAATCACAATGCATTTTCTATCATAAAAAGGATTTAAAATTCCAAATATGCTAATTATAAAAAAGAGTATAGCAAACAAAAACCAAAATTTTCCACTAAGTTCCAAATATTTGCAAATTGATAGTTCAATTGTGTCTTTATCTGTTGTGTAAGTCGCCTGCAAAGAACCAAATTGATTTTTTTTGACTTTCAATTGCTTTCCATCTACAAAAATAATTGGATTTAATTTTATTCCTCCAGTAACTTTTATGTTCACTTCATTCATGCAGCACCTCCGGATTGAACTAAACTAACAATGACAATCACCACGGAAAGCACAAGAATTATTGAAGCAATAGTAATTCTGGCGACATGTTTTTCATTCTTATCTAATGCCAAAAAAACAATTGACGCAATTGCGCCTATTATGCCGATAGCTATTAGATATGGGAAAGCTTGCAACAAAAATGATGAAATTTTTGCAAAAAAGTCTCCACTCGAAAGAAGCGCATCAAAATAATTTGGAAAATAAACAAAAACTGTTCCCAAACTCAAAATTATAAAAATAAGGCCAAATATAAAAATTACCCCCGTTGCCAAAGCCGTCGCTAGTGTTGCCCCACATAAAATTAAACAAACGATTGACAAATTAAATAATATTTTACCTAACCGCACAGAATACATCATTGCCAAATTTTTTGTCAATGTTGAATTATAAACTTTTTTTTCTTCTTTTTTTTCTTGAACTATTTTTTCTTCCATTTTTTGATCTTTAAACAAAATTTTAATAACTATTTAAACTATTTTATCGCCCTAAATTAAAGATTAAAAACAATTATTACATTGTCAGTATAGCATAATTATAACAAAATGTAAAATAATTATAATGTATATTTGAAAAATTTAAATTAAAGAATTTTTAAATTGTCAAAATTAGACAAATTTTTAAAACAAACCGCTTATTTTTTGATTAGCGTCAATTGTCATTCCTTCTGCTGCTGGCTTTTTCGGTAATCCCGGCATCAATAATATGTTACCGCAAACAGCAACAATAAAACCTGCGCCATTTCTTATTTCAAAAGCTTTGACTTCTAAATAAAATATATTGACTCCTTTTTCATTAATTGATTTTCTAGTATTACTCTTTCAAGCAATAATTAACTTTCATTATTGACAAATGCAGCCGCTGTATGTTACATTAAAGGATGAGGGAAATTAAATGGAACAAGCCGTAGAAAAACTTCATGAAATTGACAATTTTATTAAAAACAACTATCAAATTCCAGAAAGTGGTGACTTCGCTGCAATAAAAGCGTATGCTGATGCAGTTTATGAATATTTAGTAAATAACTACCACTATAACTACGATGTCGCAAACGAATTACAACCCATAACAGATCAAGAAGCGCGAAGAAAACGCCATGATGAACTTATCAGTTTAGAAAAATGCATTCTTGCTAAGAAAGGCCTTTGCAGACAGTTGTCAGAATTGCACATAACACTTGTTGCAAGCAGAATATTTGAAACAGGCTCAAACGTGCGTTGCGGAATTCTTGATGTAAATTTTACCATTAATAATGGCACAATAAGCCCACACAGTGTCAGTTTTTTATATCGTAATAATAACTTGTATGTATATGATGTTACCAGCGGCCTGTTTCGCTCCGTCAAACGTCACGAGCCAAAAGCCTTTTGCGGAATTCCGTCACCATACTACCCTGCCAAGGCTAAAACTTACATGACCTATATAGCCTCTGTACAATCCAAAAACATCAAGTATGTTGAACCAAAACCTCTTAAACTTGTATTCGAATGTTTTAATGATTTAAAAAAAGGTCTTCAAATAGAAGATATGACGCAAATAATGACAAATACAATTTTTTCACCTAAACCTTTTGTACCGACTAATATTTATTAAAATAAAAAACAATCTTTAAAGATTGTTTTTATTTATTATATTGCTTTTTAACATCTTCCCCATCTTGTTCATCATCTCAGACTTGTAAGATAAAAGTGAATGTGTATATCTTTGAAGAGTGACTGTTGGATGTGTTCATATTTACTTTTCTTTTTTATCTCTTTAAGTTTTGAAAGTAATATTTTAGGTAAGGAAATACAAAATCTACTTAAAGAGGAAGGTATTCTTTAAGTAGACTTTCTTTTAAAATGCAGTAAAAACTGATTTTGAACATAATTAAATTGTAATCAGAGGTCTATTTAGCATTCACAATATTTTGTGGCAAGTAAATATTAACCGAAGAGCCATCTTTTGCTTTCATTTTTCCATATAAACGATATGTCTCGCCGGCTGTACTTGCGACTGTCTCATTGTCTGATACAGAAATTTGATTTCCGGTAAATTTTCCTTTTTCAGTTAAAACTTTTCTGTAACTTCCTTGATTTATTTCCTGTAATAAAGTTTCAATATCAAAAGTAGGCTCGCCTAGCATGTATGTTATTTTTTGATATCCATTATCTGTTTTGATGAATAGTTCAACTGATCTGGCTTCACCCAATACATTGTCAAGTTGAGTCCCTCTATCAACGATATAATACTCTGTATTTTCGTCTATCTCAATTTCTAAGTCTCCATCTTCAATAGCGACATTTTTTAAAGCTTCTGTTAAAGCAGCGCTTGATTCTTGAATTGATGGGTTATATTCAAATGCATATTTACGCGTAAAATTAGCTCCGCCTCTTCCCAATTTGAATTTGGATTTTATAGAACTTAAAACTTCTCCGCTAGTATCATCATTTACTGCAAATAACTCAGATAAAGATACTCCTTCTGTAGGTTCAACATTGACAATAAAATAATAGTTTGCCTTTTCATTCATATTAAAAGTGAAATAAACATTAAACTCACTTATCGTATCACCTTCGTTGCCAGAAATATCAACTTCCAAATCTTCGACTTTTGTTATATCAGTCGATGGCTCATTGCCAGCTGCATTCAATGTAGCACTATATAAAATATTGCTTAAAGATGCTTCCATAAGTGCATTCAATGCTTCTTGTTGATAAGCCTCATCACCGATTAATAAATCACTTATAGTTGAAGGCTCTTTTTCGTCTTCTATTGGTGGATCCTCTTTCCCATCATCTGGATCAGTAGGTTCACCGCCTGGATTGTCAGGGTCGGTTGGTTCACCTGGATTCTCTGGATCAGTAGGATCTCCTGGGTTTTCAGGATCGGTTGGGTCACCTGGATTTTCGGGATCGGTTGGATCTGCAGGCTGTTCAATTCCTGGGTTTTGATTTTGATCCACTGGATCATCATTATTGCAACCAACAAGGCAAATGCCTATGCCAACAATAAGGCCGAGGGCAAGTAAAGCTGCAACAATCTTCTTGCCTATGCCGAGTTTATCTTTTTCCTCATTTTTTATCACTGGTTTCATTTTTGAAACAACCCTCCTAATGTAAATAATAGTTGTCTTTTAATATTCTACTTTTATATGATACATCAAAAAGCAAAAAAAGTCAAACATTAAAACATTGCTTATAGCAGCCTCTTCATCCTTTTCAACAACATACACAATTTACACTATAAAAATATGAAATTGCTTGGTTTTTTCAAACCCCAAACAGCACAATCTCGGTTGGGTAAAGTTCGCCGCCATAGTTGCGCAGGTAAAATTTATAACCCTTGTTGTAGGCATGAATAAGTTTTGCAAGTTGAAAAAAATGCTCGTTTTTGTGATAAATTGAAATCAAAAGTTTGGGTTTTTCGCGCATTATATGGTTTTTGCAACCTTTTAGCGCTTTTAATTCATCGCCCTCGATGTCCATTTTAATCAGGCTGACCTCGTGCTTAACATCCTCATCCAGCGAAACGCACTCAACCTCTTCTCTGCCACATTTTGCTGTTCGATTGGCTGAGGTGTCTTGAACATTTTCATCCAAAAACATGCGTGAGCGCTTATCTCTCAGTGCGGCATGTCGAATAACGACATTGTTATATTTTTGAAGATTTTGATTTAAAATTGGCAGCATGTTTTTTGTGATTTCATAGCAGTAAATCTTCTTATAACTCTCCTCACCATAGCAGGCAATAAAATCTAAGGTCGTGTCCCCCACATACGCGCCCACATCCACAAAAACCTCATCCTTGCAATGAGGGATTATGTCTAAATCAAAATAATGATATTTTTTTGTGCAAATTGATTTTTTTAAAGATGTGAAATCATAATAAACCCAATTTCGCAATATCGCGTACAACAAAAATTTGGAACTGTAATCTTCCAGTTTTTTATACAGCCAAATAAAATCGCTAATATGATTTTTTAGCACCTTGGCTTTTAGTTGAATTTCTGTAAAGTCGCCATCTTTTTGCGAAAGGCTGCCCCAAAAACTGAACTTTTTAAAATAGTCCTCAAAAATCTTTTTAAAATCATCTGGCAAAAACAAATAATTGCGCTTAATTTTTTCAAAAAGTTCTTCAAAAGTTAAACTTTTAATTTCGTTTGTGAGTTTATAAAATTGTTTATCAATATAGTTCATATCTTTCTCCACAAGAATATTATTCCCTGCCAACAAAAAAGTTGAATTTTTTTGTCGAAAAGTATTGACGAATGCTAATTTTCGTGATATATTATAAACATGGAAAACGAAGTTATTTTTACAGGAAGATTTAATAATCGCAAAGGACACAAATATGATGCCAAAATGAATGCAAGGCATGCTGATTTTCAGCGCGATGCTGCAAAACAAGCCGCAGCATATAAATCAAAAGAGCCTGCATTTAAACCAAGCAAAAACAGTCCAGAATTCACAAGATAAACTCGCACATAGTGCGGGTTTTTTCATATATAAAAAATATGAAAATAGCACTTGTTGGAGCAAACGGAAAACTTGGCAAAGCCGTTTGCGAAATTTTGCAAGCAAACAACCAGGTTTTTAATATTGACATTGACGGCGGCGACTGTCACTGCATTGAAGAAACTCCAACCCTTCCCGATGTGATTGTTGATGTCTCATGCGCGCAGCAATCTGTTTGCAGCGCTGCCCTGGCAAATGCCTTAGGCTTGCCTATTGTAATTGGCTGCACTGGCCACGACAGCGAGCAACTAGAAAAAATAAAATATGTCAGCAACAGCATCCCTGTGTTTTTGGCATACAACATGTCAGTTGGCATGCAAATTTTTAAAAACATTGCCGAATATGTCTGCCAAAATTTTGACGGCGATGTGCACATCCATGAAATTCATCACAGATATAAAAAAGACGCCCCGTCTGGCACTGCACTTGAACTAGAAAAACTTTTGGCGGGCGGGCACCCAACAATTTCATATGCGCGCGGCGGCAACCTTGTAGGAACACATGAGGTTGACTTTTTTGGCGAGAATGAAACGATAACTTTAACCCACACCGCCCTTTCTCGCAAATGTTTTGCAGAGGGGATTGCCAAAGCCAGCGCATGGATAGTAAACCAGCCAAACGGACTTTATAATATGAAAAATTTAATTAAAAACAGCGAATTTTCATTAAAATAACGCTTAAAACCTGCAAATATTTGACTTAACCCGTTTTTATAAATATAATTTTAACATGAAAACATTTTCAAATTTAGACGAGGGTTTTGTTTGTGTGGTTTGCGGGGCTAAGGTGAGCCCGCTTAAATATTCTTCACGCGACCACTGCCCCAACTGCCTATGCTCGCTGCATGTAGACATCAACCCTGGCGACAGATTAAATGACTGCAAGGGCATTATGAAGCCAATCTCAATTTTGCAAAACAGCAAAAAAGGATATGTAATTGAATATAAATGCCAAAAATGTGGACAAGTTCACAACAACAAGGCCGCCGAAGATGACAACTTTAAAACACTGCTTGCAGTTTCAAACGGCAAATATAATTTTTAAGGTGAAAGCATGAAAATTTTGAATAAACAAGACAGTTTCAATCAAATAAAAAAACTCGGTTTAAACCGAGTTCCTGAAATCATCGCCTCCAAAAATGATTTGGCAAAGGTGGAAGAGTTTTTAAACAAAAATCCCGCTCCCGTTTATGTTATTAGAGATGTGGAGCATGCCATGGGCAAAACATATTTTGTAACGACAAAACAAGATTGCCTTGAAAAAGCAAAAACGTATGCTTCACTCTTTTCATTGGCGGTATCAATAAAATCCTATCCCAACCGCGTGCTGACAGGCGACATTTATGTCAGCGGCGACAATGTGGAATTGACTTATTCGCTGCAACCCGACGGCACTCATCGCGACCTTGACCAGTCAATTTATGCTTCACTTGACGAGGACAGGCTATGGAACATCCCTGGTTTTAGCGACCTAATCAAATACATCACCGACAAAAATTTGTTTGATATTATTGTGGAATTTGCAGTCTACAAAAATCCAGTTGGAACAAACAAAGAAAAAGTGTTAATCACAGAACTTAGAACCGATTACTAAAAAACGCCATTTTAAAGGCGTTTTTTTATAATGTAAGTTGATTTTCATCTTCAATTTGTATTTGAATGCTTGCCCTGTCAAGGTCATGCATAGAATTTTTTTCGGCCACAACCACACCGCTTGCAACAACTGCCCCAAACGTGGCTGAAAAAATCAAATCA
>CALVTD010000028.1 GCA_944359935.1 uncultured Clostridia bacterium
GCGTTTAATTCTTCATTCGCTTCTTGGTTGACAAGTGCAATTTCCTCCGCCGTTGTAATGCCAAAATTTTCTTTCAAATATTGCACCTCTTCTGCCCTGTTTGGGTTAAATTTTGCCGCCTTAACCACTTTGCCAGAAGCGGTAACCTCCCATGGCAACAATTTATGTTCTTCAAAAATGCAAATTTTGCCATTAAGCGTAGTAACTGCGGTTATCTTGCCTTGCGTGCGATAATCTCGCTGTTTTGCATATTTGGTTTCATATCCGTCGGCAGTTTTTATACTAAACCCATAGTGCTCTCCTTTGATTTTGCTGCCGGGATCTACTGGCAAAGATCTTGCAAATTCTTCGCAATCAAAAATTTGTCTTTCATATGTAAAACCAAGAATAACAGGATTTTCAAATTTTTTCTCAATCTTTGACATATCGCCCTCCGTTTAAATAATTTTAAAACAGTTTGCCACATTTGTCAATACAAAAAAACTGCCACTAAGGCAGTTAAATTGTTTGAAGAAATGAACTTGCGCTGGTGGCTGCAATCGCTCCGTCTGCACAAGCAGTGGTAAGTTGCCTTACCTTTTTAACTCTGCAATCGCCTGCAACAAACAAACCTGGCGTTTTGGTTGCCATGTTTTCATCACAGATGATGTAGCCATCTTTTGATAAATCAACAAGGTTCTCAAAAGTTTTGTTGTTTGGAATTTGCCCAATCGCAACAAAAAGCGCTTTGGTTTTTAAACTCATTTTCTCACCGTTGGTTTTTTCAAAAACAAGCCCTTCCAACTGCTCTTCGCCAACAAGTTCAATAAGTTTTGCATTGTGCGTAACTTTGATGTTATCCTTGTTTTTCAACGCTTTTACAAGCACCTCATCACCAAAGAACTTGTCAAACATGGTTACCACATGCACGCTTTTGCAATATGAAGAAAGCAGCAGAGCATATTGCAGCGCCGTGTTGGCGTCGCCAATAAGCACCACATCTTCGCCTGCATAAAACGCACCGTCACAAAGGGCGCAATAACTTATGCCGTGCCCAATCAAATTTTCTTCATTTTTGAGGCCCAGTTTTCTATGCTCCACTCCGCAGGCGATAATCACGCTTTTGGCTTGAAAGTTTTCAAATTCGCTCTCTGCCTCAAAGTAGCCGTCCTTTTTTGTGAGGCGAGTGATTTTTGCAAAAGCAAACTCTGCCCCTCTTTGCGTAATCTGTTCAAAAAGTTGGTCGGCAAAGTCTGTGCCCGAAATTTGCATAATTGTGGGAAAGTTTTCCACACGCGGCGACTCTGCAATCTGCCCACCAATGTTGTTCTGTTCCACAATTGTAACGCTTTTGCCGTTTCTAAGCGCGTAGAGAGCAGCAGTCATTCCTGCTGCCCCTGCGCCGATTATTAAAACATCTTTCATGCCCTAACCTTCAACCCCTCAACATATCTGTTTATTTCGCTTGCGTTATCAAATCTTAGATAGGTGTCGCCATTTGGCACTAAAAGCGTTGGGGCTTTTTTAACATTGTATTTAACCGTCAAGTCTTTTTGCTCTTCGGCATCGATTGCAATATATTTAACACCTGCGGCGTCTAAAATTCTTTTTGCCATTTTACAGTTTGGGCAGGTTTTGGTTGTGAACAGAAGTGGGGTGTTGCCCGAAACCTTAACCTCCGCCTGCTTGTCGTCATGTGCGCAGTCGCAGGTTTTCTTTTTAAGAACTGAGTGTGAAATATCGTAAGTCACCCTATCTTTAAATTCCTGAGCCTTGCCATCGTTCCAGTTTTGAACGGGACGATAGTAGCCGGTAATTCTGCTGTAAACCTCGGTTTTCTCTCCGCAGTCTGGGCAGGTGTAAACTTCGCCAGTGATATAGCCGTGGTTGCGGCACACTGAATAAGTTGGGCTGATTGTGTAGTATGGCAGTTTATAGTTTTCTGCAATCTTTCTAACAAGTTCAGCCGTGGCCTTCCAACTGTCAAGTTTTTGCCCCAAGAATGCGTGGAAAACAGTGCCAGAGGTGTAAAGCGTTTGCAAGTCGTCTTGAATATCAAGCGCTTCAAAAATGTCGGCAGTGTAACCAACTGGAAGATGTGAAGAGTTGGTGTAGTAAGGTGTTTTGCCTTCATTTGCAGTAATGATGTCTGGATAGCGCTCTTTATCATGTTTAGCAAGTCTGTATGACGTGCTTTCAGCAGGAGTTGCCTCCAAGTTGTAAAGGTCGCCATATTTTTCTTGGTAATCCGAAAGGCGTTCTCTCATGTGGTTGAGCACTTTTTTGGTGAAATCCTGAGCCGATTTTTGAGTCATATCAGCCCTAACCCATTTTGCGTTTAAGCACGCCTCGTTCATTCCAACAAGGCCGATTGTTGAGAAGTGGTTGTTGAATGTGCCAAGGTAACGCTTGGTGTATGGATAAAGCCCAGCCTCCAAAAGTTTGGTGATGGTTTCCCTCTTCATTTTAAGCGACCTTGCCGAAAGGTCCATGATTTTATCAAGTCTGTCAAAGAACTCATCCTCTGTTGCAGAAAGATAGGCAATCTTAGGCATATTGATTGTTACAACACCCACAGAACCTGTGCTTTCACCGCTGCCAAAGTATCCACCGCTCTTTTTACGCAGTTCTCTCAAATCCAGCCTCAAACGGCAGCACATGCTTCTTACATCTGTTGGCTCCATATCGCTGTTGATGTAGTTTGAGAAGTATGGCGTGCCATATTTGGTTGTCATTTCAAAAAGCAGTTTGTTGTTTTCGGTTTCAGACCAATCAAAGTCTTTGGTTATTGAATATGTTGGGATAGGATATTGGAAGCCTCTGCCGTTTGCATCACCTTCAATCATAATTTCAATGAAGGCTTTGTTAACCATATCCATCTCTTTCTTGCAGTCTTTATATTTAAAGTTCTGCTCTTTTCCACCAACGATTGCAGGAAGTTCTGCAAGGTCGGCTGGCACAACCCAGTCAAGCGTGATGTTTGTAAATGGCGCTTGTGTGCCCCATCTAGATGGAGTGTTAACGCCGTAAACAAACGACTGAATGCACTGCTTAACCTCTTTATATGTCAAATTATCAATTTTAACGAAAGGCGCAAGATAAGTGTCGAAGGAACTGAAAGCCTGAGCCCCTGCCCACTCATTTTGCATAATGCCAAGGAAGTTTACCATTTGGTTGCACAGCGTAGAAAGGTGTGATGCTGGCGAAGAAGTAATTTTGCCAGGAACGCCGCCAAGCCCTTCCTTGATAAGTTGTTTAAGCGACCAGCCTGCACAATAGCCTGTAAGCATAGAAAGGTCGTGAATGTGAATGTCGCAGTTTTTGTGAGCATCCGCAATCTCTTTGTCATAAACCTCGCTAAGCCAGTAGTTGGCAGTCATTGCGCCTGAGTTGGAAAGAATAAGCCCTCCCACAGAATATGTTACAGTGGAGTTTTCTTTAACACGCCAATCCGAAAGTTTAAGATACTTATCGATTGTGTTTTTATAGTCCATAAGCGTTGCAGAAACATTTCTAATCTTCTCATGGTTTTTCCTATAAAGAATATAGCACTTTGCAACATTCTCAAATCCATTGCGCATAAGCACTTTTTCCACAGTGTCTTGAATGTCTTCCACACTTGGAAGTTTGCCCTCAAAATTTTCTGTGAGTTCAAGTTCGGTGATCTTTGCAAGTTTTCTTGCGTCCCTCACATCTCCCTCTCCAAGAGAAAGCATTGCTTTAACAATTGCATTCTCAATTTTGGAAATGTCATAGTCGACAATCCTTCCGTCTCGTTTGATAATCTTGTCCATTTTTTCTCTCCTTTTATCTGCCTTGGTAAGCATACACAAACTTTATCACAACACTATATATTGTGTCAAGCGATTTACAAAAATTACATATATTGTGTTTTTAGTAATTTTTTTGCTATTTTTGCTTTGCCGTATTTTTTGGACATAACAGTTCTAATTTGATAATAAACTACATGTTTTTTGGTTAAAAATTTTTTTGAATTTGCTTAAAAATTTTTTAAATTTCGTCAACATTTTGCTACATAAAACTTGACAATCGGTTTGTTATTATATAAAATAATTACTCTAAGGAGTTAATATGAAAATCGAAAATTACTATGTTGGCAATGTATGCGTGTGCACATCGATAACATCTGGCATCACAAACAAAACACCAAACATCAAATGCAACAGAATTTCAAAACAAATTGTTTTAGCGTCAGTCAAAGACAGCGCTTTTTTGGTGCCGGTTCAAATGATTAAAGACAAGCAAGACATGTTTAATCTCAAAAAAGCCATAAAAGAGAACTCTCTTAACCCTAATGTGGTGTTATTAAAAAAACATCATGTTGAAGTTGCTGGTGACTATTTTGCAGAGATTGACGAGCAAATTTTGCCCAACACCATCACACCTTCTCAAAAAGAGCAAATTAAAAATTTTGAAAATTTGTTAAGGGTTCAAGAAAGGGCTAAGTTATTATAAAAAACGCATAATTTAGAAAAAAGAGGTGCTTTTTGGATAAAAAAATAACAAAAAGCACTTTTTTTGTCTTAAAAAGTCAATAAGGAATATAAATTTGCTTTTGAAACATTTTAGCCCATAGGAGGTTACTATGAAAAAAATCGTTTCAAAACTTTTGTGTCTAGCACTTGTGTTTGCCACGTTGTTTGGAATTGCGTTTTCCTCACCCGTAGCACTGACTGTTAGCGCACTCAGCCCAGAGATAACCGACAGCACCCAACAACTGCCGCAAGACACAACCACACAAGACGAAAACTCTACAACACAAGAAGATGACTCCTCGCAAGTTACGCAAGATGCTCCTCGCAAAATTATGGTGCTTGGCGGAGGAAAAGTTACCGCTCAGCCAGATGTTGCATATGTGGAGATCGGCGTGGAAAGTTTGAATGCTGATTTGCAAACGGCTTTGGACGAAAACAACCAAATAATTTCAAGCCTTATTGACTACTTGCAAGAAAAAAATGTTGCGGAAGACGACATTAAAACCAAATATTATTCCATCTATCAAAAACATGATTATTCCGCAAGCGACAGATTTTTGGGCTACCAAGTAAGCAGCACCTTGGAGTTTAAATGCACCGACCTCAACAACCTTGGAACCTATATTAAAGATTTAACATCCCTTGGTGCAAACAGACTTGGC
The DNA here is from genome assembly GCA_944359935.1 of uncultured Clostridia bacterium. Taxonomy (GTDB): domain Bacteria; phylum Bacillota; class Clostridia; order Christensenellales; family UBA1242; genus Caccovivens. The sequence continues at coordinate 5,138 of CALVTD010000028.1, forward strand.
TGCATAACATTTGATTGCCAAGACATCACATCCTATTATCAGGAAGCATTAAAACTTGCAGTGGAAGACGCTAAAAGCAAAGCCGAAGCACTTTCTTCCCAACCACTTACAATTGTGAAAATTATCGAAGAGAATGTTTACACCAGCATGCCTTACAGAATGATGGAAACCTCTCTTTCTAACGCCTCAACAATTCTTAAAGGCACAATGAAAGTGGAGGCAAAAATTAAAGTTATATTTGAATAATCCTCTTTCTCCTTTCATATAATTATATGACTTATGCTTTTTGTAAAATAAAAAATAAATTTCTTCATTTTTCTTGCATGATTTTACAAAAGCGCCTATAATAATAAAAAAAGGAGTGAACGATGATAAAAGCATTTGATAATCTTCCAAAGTGGCTCAAAGTTGTGCTTGCCCTTCCATTCTTGGATATTCTTTGGAATATTTACAGATTGGTTAAAAGCATAAAGAAAGACAGCATTGTTGGTATCATACTTGCCATTCTGCTTATTACAATCGGTCTTGTTTTCATGTGGCTTGTTGATATTATCACAATTCTGCTTTATGACAAAGTTCTTTGGATAGACTAAAAACCCATTAAAAAAAGCCTTATTTTAAGGCTTTTTTTTATTTTTTATTATAATTTTGCAAATATTTTATGGTTTCTTTTTGAGTTGCCAAAACTTTTTGCTTAAATTGTTGCTGCCCCATATTGATGGTTGCTTCAAATATTTTGCCACCCTCGACTTTATCTAATTCGCTAACACTAACGTCATATACAACAATTCGGCTAGCAAAAATGTTTGTCGGGTCAACTATCAGGGCTTGGCCTTCATGAAAGAAAACAAACTCATCTCCAACCTTATAAAAAAACTGAGAACCGAAATATCTTTGCTGTTCAAAATCTAATTTGCTTTTATTAAGCCCCAAAACATCAAAAATTTGCGCCCTATTATTTTTTTGTTGCAACTCGCCAGCAAACTCACAAATTTTACATGGCGCAACAAAATTTTTAAGTTTTTCTTCTACTTCTTGCTTTTTGGTTGCAACCAAAATTTCTTCCGTTAATTTCGCATTGTTTTCTATGTTTGCAATGGCCTGCAAATTTTGCTGAACTGCCTCCCAAGAGATATCCACCTTTTCAACAGTTGACTTAAACCCAGCAACATCTTTTTGAATTTGGTTCTTCTTTAAGAACAACGATAACTTGTCCAGCCTCTTGTTGTATTTAGTTGTTAACAGTTCTGTAACAACCGTGGGAGTTTTCAGTTTTCTGCTCATTACAAAATACAAAACCAATGCCGCAACAAGCAACACTGCGATTATGATTGAAAAAACCATTTAAACACCTCAAATAAAAAATCCGCCTAGGCGGATTTTAAATTAAAACTCTTCGTTAAAGATTTCAAAGTATGCTTGTGGATGATTGCATACTGGGCAAACTTTTGGTGGCTCTTTGCCTACATATATATGTCCGCAGTTTCTGCAAATCCAAACCTTTTTCTCTGTTTTCTTGAAAACTTTGCCCTTTTTAACTAAATCTGCCAATTTTTTGTATCTTTCCTCGTGCCTCTTTTCAATTGCAGCAACACCTGCAAATTTGAAAGCAAGGTCTGTAAATCCTTCTTCTTTTGCTTCTCTTGCCATTCTTTCATACATATCAGTCCATTCGCCATGTTCACCCGCAGCGGCATCAAGCAAGTTTTCTAATGTTGAAGGAACGTCTCCATCGTGCAATGCTTTAAACCAAAGTTTTGCATGTTCCTTTTCATTGTTTGCAGTTTCCTCAAAAACAGCAGCAATTTGTTCAAAACCCTCTTTCTTTGCTTTTGAAGCATAGAAGGTATATTTGTTTCTTGCCTGGCTTTCACCGGCAAAAGCCTCCATTAAGTTTTTTTCTGTTTTACTACCTTTAAGTTGCATAATTTCCTCCTTTACTTTCACTAGTTTACAACATTTTACAACCTTTTGTCAAACAAATTACACCACTAATTTTTGCTTTTATTTAAGTATGATAGTTATGTTTTTATAAAACAAAATGTTTCATGTGAAACAATTTTGATGGAAAAGAAAACTTTCCTTGTTTCACGTGAAACATTAAAAATTAAGCAAATAAAAAAATGTTTCATATGAAACATTTTTATTTCTTCTCAATTAACGTTATAATGTCTGCCAACCTATCTAAATCGTCTCTGGAATAATAATCGATGTATATTCTTCCTTTTTGGTCATTGCCTATTGCGGACACTTTTGTTCCCAAAACCCTTTGCATAGAAACTATTAAATCTTTTAGTTCCAACGATTGATCTGCCTTCGGTCTTGTTTTAGATTCTGGATGTTGAACTCTTTTAACAGCCCTTTCTAAATCCCTAACATTCCACTTATCTTTCACTGCTTGATTTGCAAGTTTGATTTGAGACATATGATCATCAACTACAACCAAAGCCCTTGCATGGCCTGCCGACAACGAACCTTTTTCAATCATTTCCAAAACTTCTGGATAAAGCGAAAGCAACCTCAATGTGTTGGCAATATTGGAACGACTTTTCCCAATCCTTTCAGCAACAGCCTCTTGTGTGAGTTTGTATTCTTCCATAAGTTGTTTAATCGCTCGTGCTGCTTCAATAGGATTTAAGTCTTCTCTTTGCAGGTTTTCGATGATTGATATTTCTTTAATCTGCTTGTCGGTATAATTCTTTATTATCGCAGGAACTTCTTTTAGCCCGGCAATTTTGGAAGCCCTGTATCTTCTTTCACCAGCAATAATTAAATATGTTCCGTCTCCATTGTCATTTAAAACAATTGGCTGAATTACACCGTGTATTTTTATTGATGCCGCAAGTTCATTCAAGGCTTCTTCATCAAAATGTTTTCTAGGCTGATTTGGATTTGTTTTAATTTTATCAATTGCAACCATATCCACAGCCTTTTCACTTGTTTGTTTTTTAGGTTGTGGGGAAGTTTTTTCAACCTCCTCGTCATACATTGCAAACAAACTTTCTATTCCTCGTCCCAAGCCTCTTTTCATCATACTACTTAACCTCCCTTAACTTTATTTTCGTATGCTTAGTTATACTTTTATACTTAATTTTATTTCTATTCAAGAACTCTTCTGCAAGCGAGAGATATGCCTCTGCGCCCTTTGATGCTGGGTCGTAAAGAACTATCGGCAACCCGTGGCTTGGCGCTTCTGCAAGACGAATGTTTCTTGGAATATAAGTGTCAAACACCTTGCTTTTGAAAAACTTAATAATCTCTTGGCTTACCTGATTGATAAGGTTAGAGCGGTTGTCTTTCATGGTTCTAACAACGCCTTCCACATCGATATCAGGGTTTAAGTGAAATTTAACCAGCCTGATTGTGTTCATAAGCTGGGTTAATCCGTCTAGCGCATAAAACTCGCACTGCATTGGGATTATCACGCTGTTGGACGCAGTTAAAGCGTTTACAGTAAGCAGCCCAAGTGAAGGTTGGCAGTCTATCATTATAAAATCATAACTTTCTTTAATATTTTCTAATATATTCTTTAAAACCTTCTCTCTATCCGGCATTGAAACCAACGAAATTTCTGCCGCAGCCAAGTCCACTGTTGAAGGGATGATGTCAAGCCCGTCTATCATGGTTGGAACAATCACCTCATCAATAGGGCTTTCGCCGTCAATCAAATCGTAGATGGTTTTTAACCCCTTTCTTTTTTCCACGCCGACACCACTTGTGGCATTTCCCTGTGGGTCAAGGTCTATCATCAATACTTTTTGACCCATTACTGCCAAATAAGCAGAAAGATTGACGCAAGTTGTGGTTTTGCCAACTCCGCCCTTTTGGTTTGTGAATGAAATTATTTTTCCCATAGCAACCTCTTTTGTCTAAATTTAATTTTTATCATTATAACACACATTTTTTAGATAAAAAAGCATATTAAAGCGGATTTTTTCGTGGAAGATTGCCTCCTCGCGGAAATTTTGAGGGCGCAGAACCAACTTTTCTTAAAACGATAATCGCCCGCATCATGTCGTTTAAGTTATATCTTTCAATTTCTTCAAGTTGTCCACCCAAGGTTTTTATAGCGTTTTGAGCATTTTCAAGTTCCTCAAAAAATTCTGCGCCCTT
>CALVTD010000029.1 GCA_944359935.1 uncultured Clostridia bacterium
CCCGCGAGGCTTTTGCAAGAAAATTTGATGCAATTTTAAGCCACGGCGAGTTGGACGATGATTTTTATGACGACCTTACTGACATTTTAATTTCATGTGATATGGGCGTGAAAACATCCATGGAAATTGTGGACGAATTAAGAGTTTATGCAAGGAAAAATAAAATCCGCACGGCGGATGAAGTTAAAACTGCTCTTAAAAAAATACTCACAGATTTGCTTGAAAATGCGCCAAAAGTTGAGTTAAAATATCCGCTTATTATAACAATCATTGGCGTAAACGGCGTGGGAAAAACCACCACCATTGGCAAACTGGCAAAATATTTTAGTCAGCAAAAAAAATCTGTAACCTTGGTTGCAGGTGACACATTTAGGGCTGCGGCAAGCGAGCAACTTTCGCTTTGGGCAGAGCGCTCCAAAACCCGAATTATCAAGCATGCAGAGGGCGCGGATGCTGCGGCAGTGGTTTATGACGGCATCGCCTCTGCAAAAGCCAAGGGCACGGATGTGCTTATTGTGGATACAGCGGGCAGGCTTCACACAAAATCCAACCTTATGGAAGAACTTAAAAAAATAAACAAGGTTATTGACAGGGAATATCCTGAGGCACAAAGGCTTTCGTTGATTGTGCTGGATGCCACTACAGGGCAAAATGCCTTAAACCAAATTACGGCGTTTAATGAATATGTGCCTATTGACGGCATTGTTTTAACCAAATTGGATGGCACTGCCAAAGGCGGCGTTGCAATCGCGATTGAAAAAGACCTTTCTAAACCTGTGGTTTTTGTGGGAACAGGTGAAGCGATTGACGACATCGATGTGTTTGATGCAAAAAGTTTTGTTGATGAAATGTTTTAAATAAAAAAATGTGTCCAAGCAAAAATCGGTAAATTTCGACATATATATTTGCTTATAGGGAGAAATATTGTGTTTGAAAGTTTGCCGCTTTTTTTAAGCAAATTAAGGTGTTTTACTGCTTTTGTGAATAATACAGAGTGTTTTCCAAAACCTCTTACTAAGGAAAAAGAGCGTGCGCTTTTGGTGGCTTATCATGAAAATGGCGACATGCGTGCAAGAAAAGAGTTAATCAACCACAACCTAAGGCTGGTTTCACATATTGTGAAGAAATATGCGGGCTCGGTTACCATTGAGGTTGATGATTTAATTTCAGTTGGTGCAATCGGGCTTATTAAAGCGATTGATAGTTTTAAATATGAAAAAGGGGCGGCGCTTGCCACTTATGCTTCAAAATGCATTGATAACGAAATTTTAATGCTTATTCGAATGAACAAAAAGCATAAGGATACAATCTCGCTTTCCAGCAAGTTTGCCTCCGATAAAGAAGGCAACGAAGTGCTGCTTATGGACATTTTAGAGAGTGATGAGGATGAGGTTGAAAACGCGGTTTCATCCAGTTTTATCATGGAAAAAATCAATGAGTCTGTCAATAAACATCTCTCGCCAAGAGAAAAGGAAATTATAACCAAACGCTATGGCCTTAATGGCGAAAAAGTTTACACGCAAAAGGAACTTGCGCAAAAACTTGGCATTTCTCGCAGTTATGTTTCGCGCATTGAGGCAAAAGCCCTCGACCTAATTAAAGACGATATTGCAAAAAATTATTACGACAAAAATTAAAAAAATGCTTGCAAGAATAAAAATTTTATTGTATTCTAAAACTGAGTAATGCGGTTAGGGGTGAATTATGGAAAAGGAGAAGTTCTATTTTATTGTAAACAGACTTATACTTCCTCTTTTCACAGGTTCATTTTTGGTGGGCGAGGAAGAATCCAGTGCGCGTGAAGCAGAAGTTGCACTTGGCAAACAAAACTCGCTGCTTATTAAACCAAACAAAACCGCTGATTATAGGTTAATTTTAAAACGCGGCAGGGCATTTCAACCATTTGAAATCAATCTGCTTAAAAATATTATTAAAGAAATAAATGATATCACCGAAGTTCCGCTTTTAGACCCAACTTATGAAATGACACTGCTTGATAAGGCCATTGAAAAGGCGGTTTGCGACAGCGTAGCGCTTTCGGCCTCTTCCACCATGCTTGGGCTTGTTACAGAGTTAAACCATTGGAGCGAGCGCACATACGAAGGCAAAAAAATCAATTTTGGAATTATTTTAAACCTTAGCGAAAACGTTGAAGAACTTGCGCTGCATTACACCAACATGCTTTCCAGCGACTTTTTTGCATTGCTTTCAGACGGCAAAAGTTCTTTTGTGGAATTTAACAGAGACGGCTATTTAATGGGGTATGTTTCACTTGCAAAAGTTCGTAACTATGCTTTTACTGCGCCAAACGAGTTTGGGTTTGTGGCAAGATATTGCGGCGAAAAAAAAGTTGGAATTGCGCTTACAGAAAATGGCGACCTTTTGATTTTCAAGAACCGCACTTTGATGTTCGCGAAACGCCGTGGCAAATGGAATATTTACAGCCACGAAGAGGTTATCCAACTGCTTTCTTACAGAACCGCACATTCGCTTAAAGAAATCAGGCGCGCAATTTATCTTTCCGCCATAGACTGTTCGTTTAGATACACTGGCGGCATAATTGTTTACCTTAAAAAAGACATGGCTCAAAGTGCACTCACTCATGTTGATGCAAGAGATATTCTAACTGAAAAACATTATGAAATGAAAAAGGCGCAGGAACTTGAAGAAAGCGAAAAACTTTACAACCTTTCTTCCGCTGAAAAGACGCGTGAATTTTATTCGCTGCCATATAATGAGTTTTTGGCGCAAAATAATTGCTATAAAGCAGAGTGCCTAAAACAGATTATTGAAGACAAAAAATTCCATGAATTGAACAGAAAACTTAGGGAAGAAATCATTGCCATGGACGGGGCAACAATCATAGATTTTGACGGCACAATTATTGCTGCCGGCGCAATCTTGAAAATTGAGGCTGGCTCGATTGGCGGTGGTGGCAGGCTTGCCGCAGCAATGGATTTGGCAAAGTATGGAATTTCACTTAAAATTTCTCAGGACGGCGTTATTCAAGGTTTCTCTTCGGATAAAAAGAACTCTAAAACCAGGTTGCTGTTTACAGTAAGTTGACAAAAGGCTGAAAATTTGCTATAATATGATGTCAGTTAAACATGTGGTCGCAGGTTGTCTGTTATGGGCAACATGAGGAAAGTCCGAGCATCTAAAAGACAGAGTGCCAGTTAACGGCTGGTGAAGGCGACTTCAAGGAAAGTGCAACAGAAATAAACCGCCTGAATTTCAGGTAAGGATGGAAAGGTAGGGTAAGAGCCTACCGGGGCTGTGGTAACACGGCTCGCTCTGTAAACCCCACTCGATGCAAGGCTAAGCAAAGGCAAATGTGCGTCTTTTCACGCCTTTCAAAAACGCCGCTTGACCCTTTTGGCGACAAAAGGGCTAGATAGATGACCACATAATACAGAACTCGGCTTATAGTTTAACTGACAAAAAGCAAACAATCATGTTTGCTTTATTTTTTTTTGTCAATCATTTTGTTATGAATAAGAAAGATTATATTTTTAACATGAGTTCACTGATTATCAATCGTTTAAAGTTTCATGCGCCTATTTTGCAGGAAGATTTCATTGATTTTGAAAAAGTTATTTCGCTTGGAGTGGATGCCACGCTGCCAGTGTTTTTTTATGACAAACCCATGACAAGAATAATTGCCAAATGCTTTAAAGAGGTTAAAAAGAAGATGCCGTTTAACTTGGTGATTGCCAGACCTGATAAAATTGCGCAAAAATTGCATCCAATAATCACTCGCAACGCCGAGGTGCGCAAACTTAATGTAAACTATAAGTCAGGCCTGCAATTTGATTATCATAAGCAAAGTGATTTTATTAAAATCAATGGCGCGTGTCCACAAAAATGCCTAAACGGGTTTTTTCTTGAAAGTTTTGGCGAGCAAGGTGAGGTGGTTTACTTTACCCGCGAATTTGTGCTGAGCGGCAACAACTATTACTTTGAATTTTTAAATAAATCTAACAAGGAGCAGTCTGTAACTTTTGAAATAAACCTTGACCTTGGCAGGGGGTATTTCTGTTTTAGGCGGCTGATGGGTGCAATTCAAGTGACCAACTTGTATAACATGGAAAAGCAATATTTTAACTACTCCTCTTTAAAGAATAATTTTTGTTTTTCTTGTGTGGACGGCGTGGAAACTTCGTGCTACGCAAGGGTGTATTTAACTGGCACAGAAAAACTTAAACCAAAACAAAAAAAGTGTTTTTTATTTAACTTTGGCTCGCAAAAGTTTAATCTAAGAAGCCGTGATGAAATAGACTACTTTATGGGCCTTTGTCAAAGCAAAAACAGCGAAAAATTTGATGTGAAAATAAACTGTAATTTTAAAAATGATGAGCGGCTTTGCAACAGCATTTTGCCTCAAAAAATTTACACCGCTTGGCTTAACAGAAGGCGAGATTATGAAAGTGAACGCCGATATGTTATGCTTAAACAGCGCTTTGCAGTTAGAGATGAAGATGGGTATGTTTTAAAGGATACTTCCTCGCTAAGCGAATTAAAACTATGGAACGGAAGGGAATATAAAAGCATTTTAATTGGCTCTTGCAAAGGTTTAAACGGACAATATTTGCAGGTGGGTGAAGACAAATTTTACGGCAAAAACAGCCTCTCTTTTAAGCAATTATCGAAGAGAAATTGTGCAATTTTTGTTTGTTAGTTAAAAATTGGCGGAATGTCTTTATTTATAAGGCAAAGCGCCATTTTTTGTTACATTTTTAAAAATGTCAATTTTTTAGTTGTTTATTTTTTGATGTTGTGCTATACTTTGGGCATGGAAAATCTTAGAATACCTCTTGCCGAAAGAATGAGGCCAAACAGTTTAGACGAATTTTTTGGGCAGGAACATATTGTTGGAAAGGGCAAACTTCTCAGGCGAGCAATTGAATATGGCAATGTGGGAAGCATGATTTTTTATGGCCCGCCAGGCACAGGAAAAACAACACTTGCACAGATTATTGCCAAAACGCTTAACGCAAACATTGAAAAACTCAACGCCGTTTCAAGCGGTGTGGCTGATGCAAAAGCGGTGATTGAAAAAGCAAAGCGCGACAAATTACTTTTAGGCAAAGATACATATCTTTTGCTGGATGAATGCCATAGGTGGAGCAAAAGCCAAAGCGATTGTGTGCTGGAAGCCATTGAAAAGGGCAACATATTTTTCATTGGCTCAACCACCGAAAACCCTTACACATCCATGACGCGCGCGATTGTTTCAAGATGCAGAGTGTTTGAACTTAAAAGTCTAACGCGAGAGGATATTAAAAAAATAATTGCCAGGGCGCTAAGCGACAAAGAAAAAGGCCTTGGGCTTCTTCCAATTCAAATTGATGAAAAAGCGATTGATTATTTGGCAGAGGTTAGTGGCGGCGATGCACGAACTGCGCTGAATGCTTTGGAACTTGCTGCAAACACAACCCCGCTTAACAAAAACAAAAAAATTGTGATTGACGACAAAGTTGTGGCCGAGTGTTTGGATAGAAAACCGCTTTCCATTTCAATAGACATGTTTTACGACCTATTGAGTGCGTTCTGCAAAAGCCTTAGGGGAAGTGATGCAGATGCGGCGCTGTTTTATGCTCAAAGGCTTATTGAGGCGGGCTGCGACCCACTTATTATTGCAAGGCGAATTATTGCTCACGCCAGTGAAGATGTGGGCATGGCGGACTCCAACGCATTGCTGCTTGCAATCTGTGCGCACTATGCAGTGGAGAAGATAGGCTTGCCAGAGGCGATGCTGAATTTGACGCATGCAATCATCTATGTTTGCGAGGCGGAAAAATCCAACTCTGTGGTTGTGGCTATGAACAAAGCCAAAGCGGACGCTATATCTTTAAGAGATGACAAAGTTCCAAACCATCTTAAAAACCATCCGTCAACAAATGCAGATGGTCATGGAAAATATAAATATCCACACGACTACGGCGGATACTGCAAGCAGCAATATCTTCCAGATGCAATTAAAGACCATATTTATTACACGCCAAGTCAAAATGGCAGAGAAAAAAATATGCAAAGAAAAAAGTTTAGAGGAGAAAAATAAATGTTTAGTAAACGAAGCGACGGAGTTAAAGTTAAAAACTTAGACCCTGTAACCAAAGCAGCACCATTTTTTATGCCTACCAGACTGGGCGCACAAAACTATATGGAAACGCAGTTTAGATGCGAGGCGATTGACGAATTTATTTCAAGACAAAGAAAACTTGGCAACACTTACACTTACACACACCTTATGATTGCCTCACTTGTAAGGCTGTTGTATCTTCGCCCAAAATTAAATTATTTCATCAACCACAATGTGATTTATGAGCACAAAGACATCACAATTTGCATGGTGGTTAAAAAGCAACTCAGCGATGAGGGCGAAGATGTTGACATGAAATTTCATTTCACGGGCAAGGAAAGTCTTCCGCAGATAAAGGAATATCTCGACAGTGAAATAGCAAAGCATATTTCGCCAGACTCGGTTTATGGCACAACCAAGGATGCTGATGCGCTTGGCAAACTTCCAAATTGGCTGTTTAGACTGGCGCTTAAATTTGTTCGCTTTATGGACAGGCACAACTTTATGCCAAAGTCTTTGATTGAGGCAAGTTGTTTTCATTGCAGCGTGTTTTTAACCAACTTAAAATCCATCAAACTTGACGCCATACAGCACCACCTGTATGAATTTGGCAATGCTAGTTTGTTTGTTGCAATGGGCAGAGAAAAAGTTGCGCCTGTGGTGGAAAAGAACAAAGAACTTAAACTTGGCAAAGTTATGAACGTGGGCATCACCATGGATGAAAGAGTGGCAGACGGCTTTTATTTTGCAAAATCACTTAGAATTTGGAAGGATATTTTTGCAAACCTTGATTGTTTGCTTGACCCAATGCCAGATGACGGCTCAAAGAAAATGACAATCAAAAAACGCAAGAAAACCAAAAAATCAAAGGTTAAAAAATCAAAAGTTAAATCTTCAAAATCAAAAGAGCAGTCCGCATTAAAAAAACAACAGGAAAAAGAGAAAAAACTTCGCATAAAAGAAGAGAAAGAAAAGGTTAAGGAAGAAAAAGAAAAACTTAAAGAGGAAAAGAAACACTTAAAGCAGCAAAAACACAAGGAGGCTGAATGAAAAGGCTTATCTATTTCATTCTTTCTATATGCGTGATTGTTTACATCGGCATCATGATTTATGTTGCCGCTGTTCCTGACCTGCAAGCGCTTGGCGCATGGGGTGAAGCGCTTAGATACATCTCTTTGTATGGCGGCGTGGCACTTTTGTTTGCTTTTGCAATCACAAATTTTACTGGCAATATTTTTAAAATTATTCTTTTTATACTGCTTATTTTAGTTACAATTTTCTATATTTTCGTTGTCGCATTCCCAGATTATTTTGCAGATTTGTTCGGGATTACGCAGGCGCTTATCTCTTAAAAGAAGGTGAAAATGGATAAAATTTTGCTGATTGACGGAAACTCTCTTGCAAATCGTGCTTTTTACGCTTTGCCATTTTTGGCTGATCCAAAGGGCAGACCGTCTGGCGCCGTGTTTGGCTTTACCAACATTTTGGTTAAAATGATAACGGAAGAGCATCCAGACGGCATAATTGTGGCTTTCGACCATGCAAGAAAAACTTTTAGAAACAATTTGTATGTTGAATATAAGGCCACAAGAAAAGAAACGCCGCCAGAACTTTTGCAGCAGTTTCCACTTATAAAACAACTTTTGCAGCAAATGGGCATTAAAGTTATCGAGCAGGACGGCATAGAGGCGGATGACATCATTGGCACTTGCGCAAAAACTCTTAACGGGCAAAAGATTATTCTTTCAGGCGATAGAGACCTTTTGCAGTTAATCAGCGATGACACCGAAGTTTGGCTTACGATGAAAGGCGTGAGTATTGTAAACAAAATCGGCAAAAAAGAGTTAAAGGCCACTTTCCACCTTAATCCAGAGCAGGTTGTGGATTTAAAAGCGCTTATGGGCGACGCTTCCGACAATATACCGGGCGTTGCGGGCGTGGGCGAAAAGACGGCGAAAATGCTGCTTTCGGAATACTCCGACCTGGACGGCGTATATTCCCATCTGGGCGAGCTGAAGGGCAAGCTGAAAGAAAGGCTGGAAGAGGGCAAGGACAGCGCGTATATGTCCTATACTCT
>CALVTD010000030.1 GCA_944359935.1 uncultured Clostridia bacterium
TCCAGAGGCAAAATTCCAAATTCAGTGTTTTTAATTTTTAACATCTATTTGGCAGTTGCAGGCCTTTGGGGAGCAGCCTTCAACGGTTACAACACTTTTGATTGGCTTGACACTGTTGTGCATATAATCATGGGTTATGCAGTATCCATGCTTGGCTTGTTCATACTTTGCCGCACCAAACAAAACAAAACCATGCACTATGTAACGCTTGCACTTTTCTGTGTGTGCTTTTCACTGTTTGTGGAGTGCATTTGGGAAGTGTGTGAATGGTTCGTTGACAATTTCTTTGGGCAGACGGCACAAGGTTTTCCAGTGGAAGGGTATGATGCACCGCTTGTAACCGACACAATGATTGACATTGTTTGTAATTTAGGTGGTTCATTAATATTTTTAATTCATTATATTGTTGGCAAAGTTACAAAAAGCAAATTTTTGTTTGTTGAAAGCATTGAAAAAGAATTTTCAAATAAATATGTATTATTTGAAAAATCTAAAAAAACCATTTCTTCGCCTGAAAATACTGAGCAAATAAATGATGAAGAAAATAAAAATAATTTGCCAAAAAATGACGAAAAAAATAAAATAAATAATAAAAAAATAAAAAAATAATCCGCAAAAATGCGGATTTTTTTACCATTGGAAGGGTTTTTCTGTCAACTGCCTGCCATATAAAACAATTTCATATTCCTCGTTTAGAACTTCTTTGTATTGTGCAAATTGGTCTGGGAAGGAATGCGGCAGAAAGCCGATGTCAAGTTTTTTATCAATTTCTTTATAATTTTTAATTAGGGCTTGTTTATCTTTATCTTCAAAATATGCTTGTGTTGGCTGAATTTTTGCGCACAAGTTTTCGTAAATTTTTTTCACATATTCCCATGCCTCATCTTTTGCCTCGCCCTCTAATTCTTTAAAACCAATCATTTGCACTGAAAGCAAGTTGCCACAACGGCGGAACATGTTTTTGATGTGGCGGTTTTCTTCCGCATTCAAATTTTGGTCGGTTAAAACAAACAACCCCAAAATTTGTCTATACTCTTTTATGTTGGTTTTTACGGCGTTAATTAGTATTTCAGTGGAGGTGAGTTTTTTCTTTGGCATGAGGCCTCCTTATTTTGCGTATTGGGTTAAATTTTCGCTTCCAATAAAAAAGGCGGAAACATTTTGGCTGTTGTCATCAAAAAGTTGGGTGAGCATTTCTTGTTGTCTGTAATCAAAAAGGTCGTCTTGAAAAATTTCTTGAATTTTTGTTTCTTCTTTTATATATTTGTCAAGCGATTTGCGAAGTTTCTCTCTGTCTGTATAGCCTGTGGTTGAATTTTTGGCATATGCGTCTTTAACTGTGCTAAGTTTGCAAAGCGTTGCCTCATTGAGTTTATAACAAAAAGCGCTGCCATATTCGATGCCATCAAAAGATTTTGGTTTTAGGCCATCATTTTGGTAGGCGTCAATGGTCGATTTAAAATTTTTGTAATTTTCGCGCATAAAGGTTCTTGCTTCGCGGGCACAGATTTCCATATAGTCTAAAAGTTTAACATCAAAGTTGTTGTAGAATGTATATAATTCTCTCTCTTTCTCTACAAATTTTAATATTCTGTCATAAAACTGAATTTGCGACAGGATTTTTTCATTGAAGAATGTGGCGCGTTTGATTGTTAGTTGGTCTTGCGGTGAGCGTTTGTCTTTCATATTTACCTCTTAATATGATTATATTTTATTTTTGAAAAATGTCAATATCATTTTGCTAAATGTTTTGCATTTGATATACTTAGGCTATAAGAGCATCATGATTTTTAAACAGTATTTTAATAAGGACGCAAATCAAGCGGAGTTTTTTGCCGAAAAATTTCAAGTTTCTCCATTTGTCATGGAGATTATTTTGTCGCGCGTTGGGGCAGATGAGGCGAAGATTAGGGAGTTTTTAAACCCAACCACAGTGCTTTCGCCATTTGATTTGAACGGCGTTAAAGAGTTTTGCGAGAGGGTGGAACTTGCAAAGCGCATGGGCGACAAGGTGCTGATTTTTGGCGATTATGATGTGGACGGCGTTAGTGCCACGGCAATCATGATTAAGGCGCTTAAAAGGTTTGGCATTGACGCACTTTACTATCTGCCAAATAGATATGTGGATGGCTATGGGCTTACTAAACAGGTGCTGGATAAAGTCATCGACAAATTTTCGCCTAATTTGATTATAACCGTCGACTGTGGAATTTCTTGCTTTGAGGAAGTGGAATATGCAAAGCAAAAGGGCGTGGAGATTATTGTAACCGACCACCACGAACTGCCTGAAAAACTGCCAGACACACTTGTTATCAATGCCAAAATTCCAAACCAAAAGTTTGGATTTGACGGATTGTGCGGTGCAGGGCTTGCTTACAAACTTTGCGAGGCGCTGTTAGGTGAAAAGGCGGTGGAGGAACTTCTGCCAATCGCTGCAATTGCCACAATTGCCGACATTGTGCCGCTTTTAAGTGAAAACAGGCGCATTGTGGTGAGAGGTTTAAAACTTTTTGAAAGGCACTTGCCAATTGGAATTAAGGCGCTTTTAAAAGAAAATAAAGTGCCAATTTCAAATGCGTCTTCAAATGCAATTTCATTCAAAATTGCGCCAAAACTCAACGCTTCGGGCAGAATGGGCGATGCGGCAGACTCGCTTAAACTTTATCTTGAAACGGACCCTGTTAAAGTTAAAAAACTTGTTGCCAAAATCAACGAGCACAACCTTAAACGCCAGGCAATCTGCAACCAAATTTATGAGCAGGCTATTAAGGCGCTATCTAAGGTTGATTTGCGAAACATAAGGGTGATTGTGCTGGCATCAAAGCGTTGGGACCAAGGTGTGCTGGGCATTGTTTGTTCAAGGCTTGTGGAAAAATTTCATAGGCCAGTGTTTTTGTTCTCACAAGAGGGCGATATGCTGAAAGGCTCGGGCAGAAGCATAGACGACATCAACATTCACGCCTTGCTTGCCTCTATGCCAGACATTTTGGAAACATATGGCGGGCACTCTATGGCGGCTGGCGTAAGCATCAAGCGCAGCAACTATGAAGAATTTTTAAAGCGCATCAACGCCTTTGTTTTCAGCCATGTGAACGAAGAGGTGTTTATTCCAATTAAGTATTACGATAAAGAACTTTCACTGGATGCGATTAACCAAAAATTGCTGGATGAGTTAAACCTTTTGCAGCCATGCGGATGCAGCAATCCTCAGCCAAAATTTAAAATTACGGCAAGCGAAATATCGCTTACGCCAATGAAAAAATATCCTGAACATGCCGAAATCAAAATCGGCGGCCTTCCGCTTTTGATGTTCAACTATGCGCCTTATGCAAATGCGTTAAAATTTTCGCGCCAAAAAAGTTTTATATTTGAATTTCAAGAGGGGCAGTTAAAGGGTGTGGTTGACCAGTTTGACGGAGGCTCTTTTATTGAGCAGGACACCAACAATTTTGTCGCTCCGTTTGAAATTGAACAACTTAAATTTGACAAAACTTCGCCAGCGTCTTATTCGCTTTACTCTCAGCAAGACCTGCTAAACTTTGTAACCCAAGTTGGAACAACCGTGTTTGGCACGGCATTTGTGTGCTTTTCTGGCTATGAATATGTGGATTTTGCAAAGTCATATTCAAATCAGGGCATATATCATTACGGTATATGCGACAAATTGTGCACGGGATATAATTCGCTGTTGCTTTCTCCTGAGGGCGTGGACTGGGCAAAGAATTTTAATAAAATTGTGTTTTTATCGCCAATTTTAGAGGAAGGCTATATTTGCCAGTTAAACAAAATCACAAATGCTCAAATTTATGTGCCAATGGATAAAACTGCCAAGGTTGCAAAATATGGTCAGGTGAATTTATCCAGGGAACATTTTGCGCGCATTTATTCTATAATTAGCGGCAAACAACGCGAAAAGTTTGCAAATGTTTTTGATTTATATGATAAAATATTCGCTGGTAGGGGCTACAAATTTTTGGATGTGTTTATTGCAATCAAAGTGTTTGAAGAATTAAATTTATTGCAGCAGCAGGGTGAGGGTATGTTCAATTTTGTTGCGAACAGAGAACACAAAACCGAACTTTCAAACTCAAAAATTTACTCCAAACTTATGCTTTTAAAAAATATTTTTAAGGAAAGAAATGAAAACCAACCTAATTAAAAAGATTTTTAGAAATTACAGACTTCAAGAAAAAGACAAAGTAATAATTGTAAGGCTTGTTGACGAGGCAATGGATATTCCAAGATGTGAGGAAATCCTTGACTTTATTATTGAACTTAAACTTGACAAAAGTTCTATTATAGGATTTTTAGGTTATCAACTTTTTAAAGTTAAGCCTGAAAAGGCAGACCTAATCAGCCAAAATTTCACCAAGGACGAACTTTCCATTTACAATGGTTTTAAAAACTTGAAAGATATTCGCTATGTCTCCAAAACCGAGGAGGCGGAGGACATCCGCAAAATGTTTTTGGGCATGGGCAACGACATTAGGGTTGTGGTGATTAAACTTGCAGGAATTTTGTATGATGTTAAACATCTTTCACTGCCGCTTAATGAGGTGGACAAAGATTTCGTTGCAAATGTTAAAGAGGTGTTTGCTCCGCTTGCTGAAAGATTGGGGCTCTCTTCCATGAAATCATATATGGAAGATTACTGCTTTAAACTGCAAGACCCTGTTATGTATAACGCTTTGGTTAGCGAACTTGAAAGGCAGAAAGAAAGCAACGAAAAACAAATTGAAATCACCAAAGCGCGCTTGCAAATTATTCTCAACGAACTTGGTTTGCAAGGCGAAATTCAAGCAAGGCAAAAACATGTTTCTTCAATTTTTAGAAAAATCAAAGCGCAAAATGTCACTATGGCGCAAATTTACGACCTTATTGCAATGCGCGTGCTTGTTAACACTGTGGAAGACTGTTATGCCGTGTTTGGAAAAATTCACGCCATATATAAACCAGTGCCGGGCAGGGTTAAGGATTACATCTCCAATCCAAAACCAAACGGCTATCAAACTCTGCACACAACGGTTATTGTTGAAAACAAGAGGCCGCTTGAAATTCAAATAAGAACCTTTGACATGCACAAAAATTGCGAATATGGCATTGCCGCGCACTGGATTTATAAGGAAAAGCGCAGCGGCACCACCAAACTTGATAAAAAACTTTCGTGGTTTAGAGAGATTATGGAAAATGCGCACACGCTTTCTCCTGAGGACTTTATAGAATCGCTTAAAACCAACCTGTATAGCGGAGAAATCTTTGTGCAAACTCCAAAAGGCAAGGTGCTGGAATTTCCAAACGGCTCAA
The DNA here is from genome assembly GCA_944359935.1 of uncultured Clostridia bacterium. Classification (GTDB taxonomy): domain Bacteria; phylum Bacillota; class Clostridia; order Christensenellales; family UBA1242; genus Caccovivens. Next base: position 5,305 of record CALVTD010000030.1, read on the forward strand.
CAATCATAGACTTTGCATATGCCGTTCACAGTGAAATAGGCAATCACTGCACGGGCGGCAAAATAAACAATGTTATGAAGCCGCTTTACACCGAACTTAAAAACGGCGATGTTGTGGAGATTATAACCTCACAATCCAGCAAAGGGCCTTCGCGCGATTGGCTTAACCATGTAAAAACCTCTTCGGCGCGCTCCAAAATTAAAAACTTCTTTAAAAATGAACTTGTTGGCGAAAACATTAAAAGCGGCAAAACCATGTTTGAAGAAGCCGCTAAGGCGCGTAATTATTCCGCTGCGCAACTGCTTGACGAAAAATACATTGACGAAATGCTTTTTAAATATTCCATGGCGTCTTTGGACGAACTTTATGCGGCAATCGGCAGTGGCAGTTTGGTTGCCTCGCAGGTGGTGGGCAGGTTTATCGCACTTTATGGCAAAGAGCATGAACTGTTTAAACCTAAGGAAAATGTGGTTAAAATTTCAACCAATGCCGACGGCGTTATCATAGACGGCGCAACGGGGCTGCTTATTAGGTATGCGGGTTGCTGTCATCCAGTTGTGGGCGATGACATTGTGGGCTACATCTCTCATGGTAACGGAGTGACCGTGCACAGAAAAGATTGCCAAAATCTTAAATATCTTGAAAGTGAAAGATTGATTGACGCCGAGTGGGAAGACAAGGTTAAAACCGACTTTATTGCAGAGATTAGGGCGCAAACCGAAAAGGGTGTGGGAATGATTAACAAAATCACCAATGCGCTGACGCTGGCAAAAATCTCAATCAGGGCGTTTGAGGTTAAAGAAATGGCAGGCGGGCTGGAATTTTCCATTGTCTTGTTTGTTAAAAATAAAAGCGAAATTGAAAAAGCAATAAATTCACTTTCCTCAATAAAAGAAGTTAAAAGGGTTTACAGGGCAAACTGATGTTTACAACAAATGCAAAAGAAATTGAAAAAGAGCTGAATGATTTATGTGAGGCGTTTTATGAAAACAAAGACGAAATGCCAAACATTTCTCATGAGCAAATGCTGGCAGGCAAACTTTTTAACATCATCACAATAGACGGCCAGGTTAGCGAGTTTGAAGACGATATGCCAACTGGAAGCGAACTTAAACAAAAAAGTTTAAGAAAGCGTTGTGCGCTGCGTGCGTTATATAAGGCTATATCTAAAAAAGAGGGCAGAACTCTGCCTTGGGGAAGTTTTACTGGCATAAGGCCAACTGCTCTGGCACGAGAGGCAGTGGAGAGCGGTGAGATAAAAGAATATGCCATAACTGAGTTTTTGGAGCGTGAGTTTTTAATCAGCCATGAAAAGGCGGTGCTTGCAAACAAGATTGTCAAAAACCAAAAAGGAATAATTAGAAACGACCACTTGGTGGATTTTTATGTTAATATTCCGGTTTGTCCAACCAGATGCGGCTATTGCAGTTTTATTTCAAGCGAACTTAAAGCCGTTCAAAATTTGATGCCTGCATATTTACAAGCGCTGATTAAGGAAATCAGGGCGATGAAAAAACTTATTTTCGATAAAGCCCTGATTGTGAGAAATATATATGTTGGCGGAGGCACTCCAACGGTTTTGCAACCTGACGAACTTGACCTTGTTTTAAGCGAACTGAGTTTTCCAGTAAATGAATTTACTGTGGAATGCGGCAGGCCAGACACCATAACTCGCGAAAAACTTGATGTGCTTGAAAAGCATGGCGTTACGCGCATATGCATAAACCCGCAAAGTTTTGCAGATGCCACGCTTAAAAGAATTGGCAGGCAGCACACAAAAATGCAAACTTTTGAGGCATACAGCCTTGCGCTTGAAAAAGGCTTTAAGGTGAATATGGACATTATCATTGGCCTGCCAGGTGAAAAAAGCGCCACAATCAAAAAAACATTAAACACGCTTTTGGAACTTTGTCCAAACAACATAACAGTGCACACTTTGTCGGTTAAAAATGGCTCGGTTTTTAAAGATGAAAAGCCAGAACTTGGCTTTAAAAATCTTTCCAAAATTTTAACTTTTGCCGAAAACCAACTTATGGAATGGGGATATAAGCCTTACTATCTTTACAGGCAAAAGCATCAACTTGGCGGCCTAGAAAATGTTGGATTTTTTAGAGATAACGACATCTGCCAATTCAACATCGACAGCATGGAAGAAACCTCTTCAATA
>CALVTD010000031.1 GCA_944359935.1 uncultured Clostridia bacterium
TTCCACCTTAATCCAGAGCAGGTTGTGGAATTAAAAGCGCTTAGGGGCGACGCTTCCGACAACATTCCTGGCGTGGCAGGCGTGGGCGAAAAAACCGCTTTAAAACTTATTGAAGAATATGGCAGCCTTGATAATATCTACAAGAAAATTCACACTGTTTCGGGCAAACTTAAAGAAAAATTGATTGCGGAAAAGGAGATGGCGTATCTTTCCAAAACGCTTGCAACAATCAAAACCGATTGTGTGCTGGAAGATGACATAAAAGACTGCGGCTATCAGTTTCCATTCAGTGAAAAAGTTAGGCAAAGTTTTAAAGATTTTGCATTTTCCTCACTTTTAAAAAGAAGCGATTTGTTTGGCAACGACATAATTGTGGAGCAGAAAAATCGCAAGATGATTGACTGCGCCGAGGTGCTGGATGTTTTTGTTTCAAGTATAAACAGTACGCTGTGCTATGATTTGCATAAAATGGAGTTTTCAATTAAATCTGGTGAAATTTATTATTTAAGCCCAACCTTTGACATGTTTACAATGGGCATAACGCTTGAAGATGTTTTAACGAAATTGAAACCTGTTTTTGAAGATAAAAACATTTTAAAAATCACCGCCGATGCAAAAGGCGATATGCACAAACTTATGGCTTTGGGCATTAAACTTTCTGGCTTTTTTGATGTTAATTTGGCGGCATACTTAATTCATGCTGGCGAGGCTGGAAAAACTGTGTCGCAAGAGTGTGATGAATATTTTGCGCTTAGGCAGGCGTTAAATGAAAAGTTAACTGCATACAACCTTGAAAACCTTTATTATAATCTTGAACTACCGCTTTGCGAGGTTCTGTTTGAAATGGAAGAGGCAGGGTTTAAGATAGACGAAAAATCATTAAAACTTTTGGATGAAGAGTTTTCTGCCAAACTTGAAAACCTCACCAAACAGATTATTGAAGAGGCGGGCGAGGAATTTAACATCAATTCTCCAAAACAGGTTGCGCACATCTTGTTTGATAAACTTGGTTTGGTGGCATTTAACAACAAGAAAAAATCCACTGGAATTGATGTGCTCAGCGAACTTAAATACGCACATCCTATTGTCGATAAAATCATTCAGTATAGAAAATATCAAAAACTTAAATCAACCTACATAGATGTATATCTTCGCATCTGTGCAGACAAGGGCGATGTAATTCATACAAGTTTTCATCAAACTCTCACCAACACTGGCAGAATTTCAAGCAGCGACCCCAACTTGCAAAACATCCCAACCAATGATGATGAAGGCAAGGCGCTGAGAAAGATTTTTGTTTCAAAGTTTGATGGCGGGCATTTGATTAGCGCCGACTATAACCAAATTGAACTTAGGCTGCTGGCAGATATGTCGGGCGAACAAAAGTTGATTGACATTTACAACAAAGGCGAAGACATTCACACCATGACGGCATGCCAGATTTTTGGAGTTGAACCAAGCCAGGTGACAACCAAAATGAGAAGGGAAGCCAAGGCGGTTAATTTTGGCATTATTTATGGCATTAGTGATTATGGCCTTTCGCAAAACATAAAGGTTTCAAGGCAGAGCGCGAAAGAATACATCGAGTCATATTTTGCAAAGTATCCTGCGGTTAAGCATTTTGGTGAAAACAATGTTGCATTTGCCAAAGAGCATGGCTATATAAAAACAAAATATGGCAGAATAAGGCATATTCCAGAACTTAAATCCTCCAACTTCAATCTGCGCAACTTTGGTGAAAGGGTGGCTATGAATATGCCTTTGCAGGGCACAGCCTCCGACATCATTAAAATGAGCATGCTGAAAGTAAGCGCGGCGCTTAAAGAAAACAACTTAAAAAGCGAACTTATTTTGCAAATTCACGACGAACTTGTTTTAGATGTTTATCCAGGCGAAGAGCAGCAGGTGGAAAAACTTTTGCATAGCGCCATGGAAAGTTGGGTAAAATTGAAAGTGCCTTTGCCAATTTCGTTGAACATGGGCAAAAATCTTTTGGAATGCAAATAATTTTATGCAAATTGTTTGACCTTTTTGTAAATAAAATGTTATAATTTGGCTGTGATAAGTAACAAAAGCAATAGAATTATGGGCATCGATTATGGCATCAGGCGCATTGGAATTGCGTTTTCCGACTTATCTGCGTTAATCGCCACTGGCTATGAAGTTTATCAAAGCCATGGCAGAGAAAAGGACATTGAATATCTTTGCAATCTTGCAAACCAAATGCAAGTTACAAAAGTGGTGTTCGGGCTTCCATTAAACGCAGACGGCACGGAGAGTGAGCAAACTTTGGTTACAAAAAACTTTGCACAAAGTTTTGCAGATGCTGCTCAAATTCCTGTGGAGTTTGAGGACGAAAGGTTTTCTTCCTTAGAGGCTGAAGAAATTTTGAAGCGAAGCAAACTTTCTTGGCAAGAGCGAAAGAAAATTTTGGATAAAGTCGCTGCCGAAGTTATATTGCAAAATTATCTCAACAAAATTAAAAGGGGTTAAAATATGAGCGCTGTTAAAAAAAGTAATGTAAAAAAAGAGGACGAGGAGAAAATCGTTAAAGTTGACCTTTTGGATGTTCTTCTTGACGAAAACAACACTGCACCAATATATATGCATGATGAAAACGGCAAACAACTTAAATTTGAGCAGGTTGCTGTTATTCCATACGGAGAGGAAGATTTATACTGCATTTTAAAACCAGTTACAAAACTTCCTGGAATTGCTGACGATGAGGCAATTGTGTTTAAGGTTGAAGAGGATGAAAAAGGCGAGGCAATTTTGCGTGTAGAAGACAAAGAAGAAGTTGCAATCGCTGTTTTCGACCAATATTATGACCTTATTGAAGAGGCTGAAAAAGAAAAGGCTTCAAACAAAAAAGATAAAAAAGATAAAAAATAAGCACTAAGAGAGTATAATTTTCACCAAAATGCTCACCATAAAGGCACAGGGAAACCTGAATAATAGGAGGTGAAAACTATGTTCGGCAAAAAAAGTGCTAGCAAAAGCAGCAAGAAGGCTACAAAAAACTGCGGTTCAAGCAGGAACGTAGAGGCTTCTAGCGAGAACAAGTCTTCAAACGCTTCATCAAGAAGCGAGAAGTCTTCTTCTTCAAAATAGTTTTGACTAACTATGAGAAAAGAGGCATCAGCCTCTTTTTTCATTGTTTAATATGTGTCACCTATATTTCGCTTTAACAAAATTCCCCAAAAATAACAGAGTATTTTTTTTGCTATTGCATAAAATATTTGAGGAAGGAGCGGATATGTGGGAATTTTCGATAAACTTAAACAGCGATAAAGGTGAACTTGCCGCTTCTATTTTTAATATACTAAGAAGGGAACTTGCACTACTTAAAGCCATTGTGGCAAGAGGTGAAGGTGGCGGGTTTATTAACATTGTGATTGCTGTGCCGCGTGAAAACAGGCAAGAGGCCGAAATTGTTTTGCTTAGAACAATCACTTTGGCAATCTGCAATTCGTTTAAAGAGGATTTTTTAAACAAACATCTTTTTCTTCCAAATCAGGATGAAATTGGTGTTACCGCATTTAAAAAAGCGCTTATCAATTTTGACAAGGAAACCGATTATTTTTTAATTTCAAAAGCGCTTAATTTTGACGAGTTTTTATACCTTGAAAGTTTTTATCAGTTCAAACTTGCCAGGCTTCGCGATAAGTGGGACGAACTTATTCGTCTTGCAAATGAAAATAGAGATTATCTTGTTTCCACTGATGCTTTTAACGACCTATTAAAGTTTTTAATTGATAATCTTGACATCTGCAAAGATGAAATTGATGTTGTGGAAGATGAAGATGGCTATCACATTTGCGAGAAGGGTGAAAAAAGCCTGCCGCTTTCATCATCGGCGCTGGTGAGTTCGCTTATAGACCTTTCGCCGCAAAAAATAAACATGTATTGCAAAAATGAAAATCATGCCACCAACCTTTTAAAAATCATTTTTGACAGACGTCTCACAATCCTGTCGGCGAAAGACAACAAAAATAATGTGCATAATTTAAATTTTTTTCAAAATAGTTGACTTTTGAGTTTTGTGGTGATAACATATCATTAAAGCGGAGTTAAAAGACAAGTAGCATCCTTGCAAGCGCACAGAGAAAAGTTGGTTGGTGAAAAACTTTAAGTGGAAAGGAAGTGCGAAACCACTTTTGGCGATGATGCCGACAATTTAAAATCGAGTGGCAAGTTTTCTTGCAATTAAGGTGGAACCACGGTTGAGCAAATCGTCCTTAAATTTTTAAGGGCGTTTTTTAATGCCCGAATAGGAGGAGAATATGATTATTAAAAAACAAATTGATGAAAAACTGCAGCACATGATGCGCCACAGCCTTGCGCATGTGCTTGCAAAGGCAATTATGCAAATTTATCCAAAGGCTAAACTTACAATCGGCCCAGCAATCGAGGACGGCTTTTATTATGACATCGACCTCGATGAGCCAATCACGCCTGACAAATACGCCGAAATTGAAAAGAGGATGAACGAGATAATAAGAAAGGGCGAAGAGTTTAGAAGGCAAGAGGTTTCTCGCGATGAGGCACTTAAAATGTTTGCTGGCAACGAGTATAAAGAAGAACTTATAAAAGAGTTGCCTGAGGACGAAGTTATCTCGGTTTACTATCTTGGCAATGACTTTGTAGACTTGTGCCGAGGCCCTCATGTTGAAAGCACGCGTTCTCTTCAAAACGCCGCATTTAAAATTCATGCCGTAAACGGCGCTTACTGGCGCGGTGATGAAAAAAATAAGATGCTGCAACGTGTTTATGCCTATGGCTTTAAGGATAAAAAGCAACTTGCCGAGCATATCGCAATGCTTGAAGAAGCAAAAAAGCGTGACAACCGCAAACTTGGCAAAGAACTTGGGCTTTTTATGATCTCACCAGAAGGGCCGGGTTTTCCGTTCTATCTTCCAAACGGCATGATTGTAAGAAATCTTTTAATCGACTATTGGCGTGAACTGCACACCAAGGCTGGATATAAAGAAATTTCAACTCCAATCATGCTTTCACAGCATCTGTGGCAGACTTCTGGGCATTGGGATCACTACAAAAACAACATGTATACTTCAAAGATTGACGACACTCTCTTTGCAATCAAACCTATGAATTGCCCAGGTGGAATTTTGGTTTACAAAAACTCGCCGCACTCTTACAAAGAACTTCCGCTTAGAATAGGCGAGCTTGGAATTGTGCACAGGCATGAAAAATCAGGCGAACTTGGCGGGCTTATGAGGGTGAGATGCTTCACTCAGGATGACGCACACATCTTTATGATGCCAAGTCAAATCAAGGATGAAATCAAAGGCGTTGTAGAACTCATTGACAAGGTTTACAAACTTTTTGGCTTCACTTACCATGTGGAACTTTCAACTCGTCCAGAAAACAGCATGGGCAGTGATGAGGATTGGGAGCATGCAACCAAGGCGCTTCAAGATGCGCTTGACGAACTTAAAATTGACTATGTAATCAATGAAGGTGACGGCGCATTCTATGGGCCTAAAATTGACTACCATTTGGCTGACGCCATTGGCAGAACATGGCAGTGTGGAACAATTCAACTTGACTTCCAACTTCCACAGCGCTTTGAACTTGAATACACTGGCGAGGATGGGCAAAAGCATCAGCCAATTATGATACACCGCGTTGTGTATGGCGCTATTGACAGGTTTATGGGAATTTTGATTGAGCATTTTGCTGGCGCATTCCCAGTTTGGCTTGCTCCTGAGCAGGTGAGAGTGCTGCCAATTACCGACCGCAACAATGAGTATGCAAATTCAATCTGCCAAATTCT
>CALVTD010000032.1 GCA_944359935.1 uncultured Clostridia bacterium
CATATCGCACAAGGCGGTCACAATGTTTCTGGCGGGCAAAAACAAAGGCTAAGCATTGCGCGCGCGCTTGTAAAACACCCTGAAATCTTGATTTTTGACGACAGTTTCTCTGCCCTCGATTATAAAACTGACAAGGCGCTTAGAAAAGCCTTAAAATCGCACACTAAGGGCGTTACCCAACTGATTGTTGCGCAGCGCATAGGCACAATAAGAAATGCCGACCAAATTATTGTGCTTAACGAGGGCGACATGGTGGGAATTGGCACACATGACGAACTTATGGCCTCCTGCCCTGTATATCAAGAGATTGCCCTGTCACAACTGAAAAAGGAGGAATTATAATGCCACCTTTTGCAAAAATGTCATATGCTAAATCAAAAGATTTTAAAAAAGCAATGCTGTATTTATTTAAAAGTTTAAAGCCTTATCGCATTGCCGTGATTTTTTCGTTGTTCTTGGCAGCAATCGGCACCGTGCTTTCCATCATGGGCCCATATGTTTTAAATTTGATGATGGAAGAGATTGTTATTTTGCCTTTTGACTTTGATGCGATAACTCGCTTTGGCTTGATTTTGGTTGTGATGTACGCCTTTTCCTTTGGCTTCACATATATTCAAAATTTCATCATGGCAAAAGTTGCCGCAAAAATTTCGCAAAATTATAGAACGCAAATAACCGAAAAAATCAACAAACTTCCACTTTCCTATTTCGACCACAACACCTATGGCGATTTGCTTTCCCGCATGACCAACGATGTGGATTTGATAGGCCAAACTTTAAACAACTCTCTGCCAAATCTTATCTCTTCACTTACAATGATAATTGGCATTCCTGTGATGATGTTTACAATCAGTTGGGAACTTACACTGTTTTCGCTGATTGAAATTCCTCTCGCGCTTGGTTTCATCACCTTGATTGTAAGGTTTTCACAAAAATATTTTGTAAGGCAGCAACAGTATTTGGGCGACATTAACGGGCACATTGAAGAAATTTACTCCGCTCACAATGTTGTAAAAGCCTTTAATGGTGAAGCAAAAGCGATAAATGAATTTGACCAAATAAACACCAAACTCAAAAACTCGGCAAGAAAATCGCAGTTCCTCTCTGCCCTTATGATGCCATCTATAAACTTTATCGGCAACTTAATCTATGCCGGCATTTGCGTTTTTGGAGCATGGCTGGCCATTCAAAACAACAACCTTTTATTTGTAACATCAATAATAACTTTCATCACATATGTAAAACTATTTAACCAACCTATTGCCCAACTTGGCACAGTTTTCTCAACTTTGCAATCCTCGGCGGCTGCAAGTGAAAGAGTTATGGAATTTTTAACCGAGCCAAACGAGCCTGCTGACACTGGCAACCAAACCATTCCAGTTGTCAAAGGCAAAGTTGAATTTAAAAATGTTAGTTTCAGTTATGAAAAAGATAAAACAATCATCCACAACTTTTCATTCACCGCTCTGCCAGGTCAAAAAATCGCCATTGTAGGGCCAACGGGCGCGGGAAAAACCACTTTGGTCAACCTGCTCATGCGTTTTTATGAGGTTGACAGTGGCGAAATTTTGGTTGACGGCGTAAATATTCATGATATGACGCGTGCATATGCGCGTAATCTTTTCGGCATGGTTTTGCAAGAGACTTGGCTGTTTGAGGGCACGATTAGAGATAACTTAAAGTTTGGAAACCCTACTGCAACCGATGAAGAGATGATAAAAGCATGCAAAATGGCAAATGTGCATCATTTCATTACCACTTTACCTGGAAATTATGATATGATATTAAAAGAAGATTCCATGGTCAGCCAAGGTCAAAAACAACTTTTAACCATTGCAAGGGCTATGATACAAAACTCCCCTATGCTGATTTTGGATGAAGCCACAAGTTCGGTTGACACTAGAACAGAGGTGTTAATTCAAACGGCTATGGATAGGCTCACAAAAGGCAGAACCAGTTTCGTAATCGCGCACAGGCTTTCCACCATTCGTGACGCAGACCAGATTATAGTTATGGCAAATGGCGAGGTTGTTGAACATGGCAAACATGAAGAACTTCTTGCAAAAGGCGGATTTTATGCTTCGCTGTATTCCAGTCAGTTTGACGAGAATAAACAAGCAAAAGAATAAATGAAGGTGAAAAAATGAAAGAAATTGAAATCAAACATGTCTACAAACATTATCCTATCGGCAACAAGGAAAAATTCACTGCCCTAACCGATATAAATGTTTCATTCAAAAAAGGTGAACTAGTTTCCATCGTCGGCGAAAGCGGCAGCGGAAAAAGCACGCTCATGAACTTGATTGGCGGCTTAGATAGCCAATTTGAAGGCGACATTTTTGTTGAAGGCGTAAACCTTAGAGGCCAGCCAGACAAAATGCTGGATAAATACCGAAAAAACAAAGTCGGCTTTGTTTTTCAATCTTTCAACCTTATCCCTCACCTTTCAATTTTGGATAATGTAACCGTCGCGCTTACACTTTCAAATGTAACCCCAGAAGAAAAGGTTCAAAAAGCAACCGCAATTTTAACAAGGCTTGGGCTGGAAAGTCAGTTAAAAAGAAAACCAAACCAACTCTCTGGCGGACAAAAACAGAGGGTTGCAATCGCAAGGGCGCTTATCAACGACCCAGACATTATTTTGGCTGACGAACCAACCGGCGCACTGGACACTGGCACATCTGCTCAAATTCTTGAAATCATGAAAGAGATTGCAGATGAAGGCAAACTTGTTATTATGGTTACCCACTCCGAAAAAATTGCATCAGTTTCTTCCCGCGTGGTGGAAATTTCGGACGGAAGAATTATCAGGGATGAGAAAAATAAAAAGTATAAAAAGAGCAAAAAAACTTCCATGCCTAAAATAGAAAAATCAGTTAAAAGCGAAAATCAAAAACTTTCAATTCGCTCGGCTGTAAGACTCGCCTTCCACAACATGTGGGCAAGCAAAACCAAAAACTTCTTGATGTCTTTTGGTGTGGCAATCAGCATAGTGGCGCTTATAATCATGTTGGCGTTTGGCTCGGGACTTGACCAATACATAGCCGATGTGTCACATAGTTTCACAAACCCAAACATTGTCACAATCTCAAAGCAAGGCGATGACCTTATTGGCGCGTTTATTCACGACCCATTCACCGAAGAGGAAACTCAAAACCTTATCACCGAACTTAACACTGCTTTGGAAGAAAATGGTTATGAATACAGAGTAACCGAGGAAGAATTATTGCCAGGTTTTTCTTCAATAACTGGCATGGGCATCACGGTTAATTTCAATTTCCCTGAGGGCACCGAAATTTTGCCAGGTGAAGATGGCAGCGAGCAAACTGGCGAAACAGAGGTTTCATACATCTACACCACACCACCATACTACACAGATGTAAATTTAATTGAAGGCACATTGAGCGGCGAAAATGAGGTTATGCTCACACCTGCCGCATACAGCATTTTCAACCAACTTCTTGGCACAGAAGATGTAATAGGTCAAAAAATCATCCTCACCGTTCAAATGAGTGGCTTAGATCAGCCTTTCACCCAAGAAGTTACCATCACTGGTGTAATAGACACTTCTGTTATTCAAAGTGTTCTTGCCATGTATGTGGACTTTGATTTCTTAAAATCAGTTGCTGTTGCCAATGGCTTAGACCCAGCAGCATTCCCTATTACAACCTACTATATCGACACAGATGAAACCACAGCAGCATTCCTCAACGATTACATTATGTCAAGTTCAAATTATTCTGGCTCAATTGAAGAAGGCTTAACATCAATGTTCTCCGAAATGTCCAACACAATTAGCATAGCATTAACAATCATCGCCTGCATATCATTGATTGTCAGCGCAATTATGATTTTGGTTGTTCTTTACATTTCAGTCAGTGAACGCACAAAAGAGATTGGTGTGCTTAAATCAATCGGCGCTAGAAGAAAAGACATTCGTTTAATCTTCACTTCCGAAAGTTTCTTAATTGGTCTTTTAAGCGGAATTGTAGGCATAATTTTGGCGCTCGGCGTTTACGGCATATTTGTTGCAGTGCTAACAAGTTTGCTCGGCTTCGCACCGCTTTCACTCAAATGGTATTACTTCTTGATTGCGATTGGCGTAAGCGTTGCGGTAAGTATGCTTAGCGGATTGTATCCATCCAATAAGGCTGCAAAACTTGACCCTGTGGAATCACTTAGACGAGAATAATAAGGAGACTATTCTTTATGAAAGCAATACTTCTTTGTGCTGGCTACGGCACTAGGCTGTATCCTCTTACAATCAACACTCCAAAGGCTCTGTTAAAAGTTCAAGGCAAAACCTTGCTTGAACTTTTAATAGACAACATTGAAGAAATTAAAGAAATAGATGAAATAGTGATTGTTTCAAATGACAGATTTTATAAAAACTTCTGTGATTTCAAACCACACATTTCATCTTCAAAAAAAATCACAATTTTAAATGATAAAACAACTTCCAATGAAAATCGTCTGGGCGCTATCGGCGACATCAAATTTGCCTTAAACAAAATCCACTACAATGGCGAAATTATGGTGCTGGCCGGCGACAACTGGTTTGATTTTACCTTAAAAGAACTTTATGATTTTTATGTTAAAAATGGTAAAAACGATGTGGTTTTTGGGCAAAATAAAACCGACTTAAATGTTTTGCGCGCCGGTGGAGTTGCGACACTTTTTGATAACGGCTTGGTTTTGCATATGGAGGAAAAACCACAAAACCCACAAGGCACTTTTGCTGTTGGACCTTTCTATATTTATAACAAACAAACTGTTGCCATGTTGGGCCAATACTTGGCAGAGGGCGGCAACCCTGATGCGCCAGGGCATTTCCCTGCTTGGCTTGCGGAAAGAAAGCCAGTATTTGCCTATGACATCGCTCCGCGTCATTATATTGATATTGGCACAAAAGAAGCATATGACAACATTGAAAACACAATAAAAAATCTAAATAAAAGTTTAGAAAGATAAAAAAAAGCGTCCGCTTATGCAGACGTTTTTTTTGAAATATGAAAAGTAAAAGTTATTTGTCTTAGTCTTGTTTATTCAGCCCTGTTAAGGGCGACACACTTAAAGCGTGCCTCGACAGAATGGGCATATATGCCCCTCTTTAAAAGGAGGTGATCCAGCGGCACCTTCTGATACCGCTACCTTGTTATGACTTCACCCCAGTCGCTGGTTTT
>CALVTD010000033.1 GCA_944359935.1 uncultured Clostridia bacterium
CACAGCCCTAAGTGCCGGATAGGAACGGCAAAATTTTTTACACTTCTATTACTTCTTTATCGCACATTAGCAAAGTTACAGGAATGTAAACCAAGCCAAACTCTATTGCGGTTTTATTACTATATGCCATGTTTTCTCCTTTTTAAATAGTGTGCCCCAAAGCACACTTTTTAACCGCAAGTTTCGACAAATCATTTTGAGTTTCGTCACCGATGCGTTAAAATAAAGTTTGTGAATAAAAAAGTTAGGATTATTGTTTCTTTTTCTGCCGCGGCGGTGATGCTTTGCTGTGTGATTTTAAGGTTGTATGACGAGCAAGGCAAACAGATAAACTTTTCAGGCATTCAAATCACAGCCGAGGGTGTGGAACTAAACAAACAACTTAATTATTTTCACATCAAAAGCGAATATGGCGGCAGCATAACAATTTACGCTCCAGATTTAGGCTGCAAAATTATACTCAACGTTTTGGTAAAATAAAAAAGAGCGCTTATTAAGCGCTTTTTTGGTAGCGGTAACTGGGTTTGAACCAGTGACCTTGCGGGTATGAACCGCACGCTCTAGCCAACTGAGCTATACCGCCATAGGTTAGGTTGCGTTTCAATTATATCTTTTTTTCGGGCAATTTGTCAATAGATTTTAAACAATTTACTTGGAAAAGCAGGTGTTTTTTTGATATAATTAGGCAAGAGATTTATTTGTTAAGGGGGCAAAAATGATTTTAGACGAAATTAAAAAAGCAAATGTGCAAGCGATTAAAGATAAGGACACAACTGCAAGGGCGCTTTACAGCGTGGTTTTAAATAAAATTAAACTTGAAGAAATCAACAAAAGACAGGCGGGCAGCGAACTGACCGATGGTGATGTTGCGGCAATTTTGCAAAAGGCCAGCAAGGAACTGTGTGAGGAGAGAGATAACTATCTTAAAGCCGCCAACAGTGAAATGGCTGAAAACATTTCCAAACAGATTGCGTTGGTTGAAAAATATATGCCAAAAATGCTTACAGACGAAGAGATTAAAAACATTATTGCTGGGCTGGAAGATAAGAGCATACCATTTGTTATGAAATATTTTAAGCAGAACTATCAAGGCGCATGCGACATGAAAAAAGTTAACGAAATTTTGAAAGGAATGCAATGAAAATTTTTGCTATAAGTGATTTGCATCTTTCTGTGAACAATCCTAAACCTATGGATATTTTTGGAGAAAGGTGGGAAGGATACGTTGAAAAAATTTTTGACGACTGGAAGCGCAAGGTGAGCGATGAAGATGTTGTTTTGCTTGCAGGCGACTTTTCGTGGGCAATGAAACTGCAAGAGGCGCTGCCAGACTTTGACCTGCTTAAAAACTTGCCAGGCAAAAAAGTGTTAATAAGGGGTAACCACGACTATTGGTGGCCGTCAATTTCAGTGCTCAGGGCGGCGCTGCCAGAAAACATTTTTGCGCTGCAAAATGACGCAATAAAATTTGGCGAATATGTGATTTGCGGCACTCGCGGTTGGAGCGTTCCAGAGCCGGGCGAAGAGCAGTCGGCGGAGGACGAAAAAATTTTTAAACGCGAAGTGATCAGGCTTGAACTCACCTTGCAAAGCGCAAAAAAATTGCAAACCAACGGTGAAAAAATAATTTGCATGATGCATTATCCACCTTGCAATTTTAGGCGAGAGCAAAGCCAGTTTACAGAACTTATTGAAAAATATGGTGTAAGCAGCGTTGTGTTTGGGCATTTGCATGGATACAAAAAAATTCAAACTAAATTTGTCATGAACGGAATTGACTACTATTTAACCTCATGTGATATGGTGGAAAACAAACTTATAAGCATTGAGGTTTAACAATTCTAATGCGCGGAAATAATTGACAGAAAGGTAGGTTTAGTGTAAAATTAAACGGTAATTTGGAGAGACTATGAAAAAGTGGCTTAAAAGTTCTTTATGCGTGGCTGGTTTTGCGGGGTGCATGTCGCTGTGTTTGGCAGGATGCGGCGTGCAAACCGACATTGTTAACAGCAGCAGCGACATTATTTATAACGGCAGCGTGGTGAGTGTTGTTGGCGACGACATAATTTTTTCTAACGGCTATTCGTCAAGCGAAATTTCCACAATGGATGATTACAACACTTACGCAAACACATCATACCTTGCAACAGTAAACTCAAATGATTTGACGGGAGACATGTATCTTTCACCTGAAAGCACAAAATTAAAGGGCGAGGTTACTGGCTTTTCAAACATGTATAGTTTTGTTTATGGCGACAGCATCTACTATGCCGCTCCAAACAAACACAGAACAAGTTCCAACCAATATGTTTTCACCTATGTTTCATTCTTTAAGTGTGCCTTTGACGGCTCTGGCGAAACCGAACTCTTAACAACAAGTTCATACGACAGCGCAACCGCTCAAATCAGGGCGCTTAAATATGGCGACAATGCATACCTATTTGTGTATGACGGAACGCAGTTAAACTGCATCAATCTTTCAAACGACAGTGTGACAACCATTTCAAGTGCTGCAACCAGTGTGGCACTGCCAAGTGAGGGTGAGCAGTGGAACGGCACGGTTTATTACAGTGAAGACAAAGAAAATGCATACGGCCAAGCGGGCAATGCGGCTTTCAAGCATTCGGTTGCTGACGGGCAGAGTGTTTCTTTAAGTGTTCCGCTTAACTACTCGGTGTCTTTCACAGGCAGAAGCCAAGACAATGTGTTCTACACTTTGACATATGCGCCAACCTCTGTAAGCCACACAAGGCTTGCAACTGCTGCACAAATTGAAAGCACAACATTAAACACAGCAGGCAGAGTGTTTTATAGTGCGGCGATTTCAAACATAAAGGCCGCTGGTGGCCAAAACATGCAGCAAGGCTATGTTTTTACTTCCTCACTTTCAGGAAACAGCCAAATTTTGTTCATGCCTTCAAACAGCACTTCGCCAACTGTTTTGCTTTCAAACAGCGACTACACTGATTTATTGTTGGTTTATGGCGACTATGTGTATTACGCAAATGACACTGGAATAAGTTATAAAACCATCTCAACAGGTGACGTGGTTTCGGTTGTGAGCGACATGACGATTGAATCCAGCAAAATAGGTTATGACTTCTATGATTCTGGCAATTTAAAAACAATTTATTTCTACGCGCAGCGCGAATATGCCGAAGATGACGAAACGCCAGAGGACGAGCGCGACACCAACTATTACCTTTACGCAACAAATGCCGATGGCAGTGGCGAGGTTTCACTTATTGGGCAAACAGACAACCCTGTGGAAGATTGCCCGAACGTTGCACTGATTGCATCACTTTCAGTTGTGGGTGGAGTGCTTGTGATTGGCGGAATTGTTGCAACAGTGATTATAGTTCGCAAAAAGAGGGGTTACTGAGAGGCAGTTGCTGTCAAAATTCAGCGAAATTTGGTTGATGCGCAGGTTTAGACTTTTTTAGACAAAACTCGGGATTTATTGCCCGGGTTTTTATTTTATTTTGTCGTGAGAGTGTGGTAAGTTAGAAATGTTTCACGGAATTCGTTGAAAAATCGGTTATTTCCAAGTAATTAAAAAGGAGGGTTAAAAGATGGAGAAAACCACACCTGGCAAGGGAAAATTGCGCGTATACGTTGCAGACAAAGCGGAGGAAAATCCAATAGTAACATATCTTAGGGGAAGCGATAAATTTTCGCTTGTGGGCATCAGTCCAAACGGAGAGGACGTTTTAAATGATTTGCCATTACTTAAACCAGACTTTTTAATTATGGAAGTTTTGCTTAGCGGCATCGATGGTTTTGAAGTGTTGGAAAAACTTAAAGAGAAAATGAAAGATGAAATGCCAAAGGTTATTTTTGTAACCAACCTTTCTCACAGCGGGTTTGTAACCAAAGCCATGAATGAAGGGGTAAGTTATTTTATGGTTAAGCCTGTCAAGCCAGAGGTTTTGGAGGAGAGGATGTTTGACCTGCTCAGTGAAGAAAAGCCAAATTCTGGTGCGCTTAAATTTAACAAACAGTTGGATGAAAAAATTTCCAACATATTCATTTCAATCGGCATTCCTGCGCACATCAAGGGCTATCAATTTTTGCGCGAGGCGGTTAAACTTGCAGTGGAAAAGCCTGAAATTATCGGCTCAATCACCAAGCAACTTTATCCAACAATTGCCGAGCGTTTTGAAACAAGTTCAAGCAAAGTTGAAAGAGGCATGCGTCATGCCATAGAGGTTGCATGGAACAGGGGCAAGATTGAAAACATCAATTCGCTGTTTGGCCTTAAAATCTACAACAGCAATGAAAAGCCAACCAATGGCGAACTTATTGCGCTGATTGCCGACAAAATGATTATGGAAGGCTAATTTGTTTGACTTTTGTAGCAAAAGAATTTTATAATAAAAATATGGAACTGAACATAACAAAAAAAGAAAAGAAAACTTTGTGGATTTCCAGAATTGCAGGCATAATTGTCTGCGGACTGCTTATTGCTTTCTTGCTGCTATATTATTTTGGAAATATAGATTTCAACATGTTTTTATTGGCTATGCTGGGGTTGTGCTCAATCATCTTCTTTGTGGCGTCTTCGTTTTTGGCAATAAAGTCAACGCCGTTTTGGATGTATTTTAGTTTTATCATGGCAATATTGTTTGTGCTGGCATTCATTGTTGTGTTGATTGTGTTTTGCACAAACGGCACATTCCAAATGTAAAAAAAGGCTCGTCAAGAGCCTTTTATTTATATCCCTCAATTTTTTCAATCAATCCATATGTGCGAGATGTGGTGGAAGATATTGTAACTGTTGCGTCTTCTGTTACACTGCCAGAAAGTTCAAGCAGATATGTGGACGAGAAGGTGAGGTTAGTCATAGAACTATTGAAATAAAGTGTGGAAATTGCCAGACCTTGGTGTGAGTATGGCGAAACATATGCTATTCTGCAATCGCCTTCCCGAAGTTCTTCGGTTTTAACATATCTAGAATTCCAATATGCTACGCGGAAATACAGTTTGATGTATTTGTATTGCTTGAAGTTGTGGTTGATGCCATATCCTGCATAAAAACCATTTGTAAGCCCTAAGTTGACATCCTCATCGGTGCAGTTTCTGTCATAGATAACAGGTAAATCTACGGCTCAGGAAGTTACTT
>CALVTD010000034.1 GCA_944359935.1 uncultured Clostridia bacterium
AATGAAGAATTAAACGCCAAAGAAATTAAACTGCAAAAGCCAGAGCCAGATTTTACCAAAGTAAACCAATATTTTTTAAGATAAAAAACGCAGAAATTTCTGCGTTTTTTAGTATCCTCTAAGTTCAACTTGATTGATATATTTTTGCAATATTGTTTTGAAAATCAGTGCCCTATCCTTTGGAACTTTTTGTAAGCCTTGCTGCAAACAATTTCCACTGTCTACAAAGCATTGTAAATAAATTTTGTCTGCGCCGTCCAGCCACTTGCCCATCTCTTCAATGCTTTCGTTGGAGTGGTGGCCGCTGACCAAAGTTGTGCGAAATTCATATGCAATGGCATTGGATTTTAGCAGTTCAACACTTTTGCCAACATCGTCCATGTTCACAATGGCACCAGCGGTTTTTGAATAAAGCGCGGGCGAATTTTTAACATCCATTGCAACATAGTCAATAAGGCCTTCATCAATCAGTTCTTTCAAAAGGTCTGGCTTTGTGCCGTTGGTGTCAAGTTTAACCAGCAATCCTCTTTGTTTTAACTTTTGAATAAAATTTTTAAGGTCTGGGTTTAAGGTTGGCTCGCCGCCAGAAATGCACACGCTATCCAAAACATTTTTGCGTTTTTCAAGGTGCGCAAAAATTTCGTCTTCGCTGTATTGCTCTAAATTTGTAACATTCACAAGGTCGGCATTTTGACAAAAAGGACATCTAAAATTGCAGCCGCCAGTAAAAACTGTGGCGCAAAGATGCCCTTCAAAATCAACCATAGACAATTTTTCAAAGCCATAAATTTTCATATTAAAATTTTAAGATTTATGGCGAAAAAAGTCAAGGAATTAAAGAATTTTTATCACGCTCACAACCAAATTTGAAGCCGTGATGCTGTTTAATGTTACAGTGCCATCGGGTGCCAAAAGTTGTAAGCCAAAAGTCTGCCCAGCGGTCAGCACCACATCGGTTGATTTTGTAACCGAGCCGCTTACAGATGCGGTTGCGCTTACATTGCTGCGCGTTGCTGGAAGAGAGGCAAACTGCACGCCAAACACGCCTGTTGTGCCAGATAGATAGTCAAACGAATAGGTAACCCTGTAAGTGCCAGACGAGAGAACCGTGAATTGGTTTGTCGCAGCGTCAAAAGTAATTGCAGAGCCGCTTGTGCTGCTTACCGCGCCCAAATCAAAAAGGTTAGGGCTGGTTATAGTTTGAGCGGTTGCAAGTGAAGTGGTTATCGCGTTTGTTATAATCACTGGATTAACAATGTTGTTTGTGCATGGGCAGCAGCAGTTTTGCTCGCATTCCAAAAACCAGCATGGCTGTGGATAGTAGTTGAAGCAGTTGTTTTGGAAAATCCAACTGTTTTGATTTTGCCAATTATTTTGGCAGTTGCAACAGTTGTTGCATCGATTAAAAAAGTTCATACATACACCTCCTTAGTATATGTAGGCACCCTATTACATACTATTTTGAAAACAATTATTGTGTTACACTTTGACTTACAAATTCGTAATAACAGTTTGTTGTTACGTCGTTTAAAGTGGTTGAAATTTTGATAATATTTTCTTGCGTTGTGCCAGTATATGCCACAGAGCCGTCATCATTAGGCAGAAAAACAATTATTTCATTGCCATGCAAAAAGTAGTAGTAGCCACCTTCGCGAGGCCTGATTCCATAGTTTCCAGAGTAACTAAAAATTGTGTCCTCTTCATCGATGATTATGTAGTATTCGCCGTCAGTAAATTCTTCCAAGGTCGTCTCTTGGCCAGAGGCGTCGGTTTGAGTGATGCGTGTTAAATTGTATTGTCCCTGCGGCAGAGTTTCGAACTCTAAGTTGGAAATAAAGTTGTAAAAAAGAAGCATCACTATCACGCAAACAGCGATTGCAATGCCCACGCCAATTAAAACTTTTTTCCACCATGCCATGAGTTTATTTTATCACATCTTGCGGCTTTTAGGCAATTAAAAAGGCAACTTGGCAAAAGCGCGGCTCGCGCTTTTTGCGCCCCCTCGCGCGCGAGGGGCGCTGTTTTGCCGCATGGCAAAACGCCAAGTTGCCGCCTTATTTTTTGGAAGAGCCCAACGCGCCATCTTTTCGCGCGGAAGGGATGGCTTTAAGTTGTGCATGAGAAATTTGCTTAACTTTAAATTTGTTTACTTTGTGAACAATTCCCTGTGCAATGGCTTTTTGATAGGATATGTAAACAAATTGCTTTTCCAATTTTTCAATTTCTTCATATGGCAGTTTTGAAATATAAAGAGGAATGGGGTTTGCGTTATACAGACAAACAAAAATTTCGCCACGATAGCCGCTGTCCACAACGCCGGCGCTCTTTTTTAATCCTTTAAAGCCAGTGGATGAGCGTTCCTCAATTTGCATATAATGGTTTTTTGGAACTGCGCATGCGATGCCAGAGGGAATAAGTTTGGTTTCAAAAGGTTCAAACTTAACAAAGTCTTCTTCAAAACAAGCATAGATGTCATAGCCAGCATCCTCATCGCGCTTGCTTGGAATTTTTGCCTCAGGCTTCACTTTTGCAAAATAGATTGTTTTCATTTGCGCCCTCCCAAAATTTATTTCTGCCATAATTATATCATGCTGCTTTTAAAAAAACAAACTTTGGCAAACAAATTTAATTGACAAAGCCGATCTCTTATGTTAAAATAAACAACATCGGCGAGGGGAGATACTCAAGAGGTCGAAGAGGCGGCCCTGCTAAGGCTGTAGGTCGGGCAACCGGCGCGAGGGTTCGAATCCCTCTCTTCCCGCCACAAAAATCTCTAAATTGCGTGTTTTACATTCGGTTATAAAAAAACAAGGCCGGTGGCTTTGCTTTTTATTTTATTTCAATTCTGTTTGAGCCAGAGTTTTTGTCTTGCTTTGGTAAAACAATTTTTAAAACTCCATTGTCGAGGCTTGCCTCAACATCCTATTTGTGTATGTCTCAAGAGAAAAGTTTTCAAACGCTTGAAATATGAAAGAAACTTGGCTATAATTGTTAAAAGAGGACTATATATAAAATGTCAATTATTATAAAAAGCGTCCAAGAAATGGAAGGTTGCAAACAACAACTTAATAAAATTAAAGTGTTTGTATGTGCCACAGCGAGTGGGAAAAGTGTTTTGTGCCAGCAAGATGACAGGTTTTTTGATTTGGATAAATGGGGTGCTGAACTTTTGCATAGAGGCGTTTCAGATTTTGCGGAAAGAACTTTGCCTAAGGCTGAGGAAATGCTTGGACAGGGGAAGATAGTGATAAATGCCTTTCATAGCGGATTTTTAAAATATCTGGATGAAAACAATATTCCATTTTGCACAGTTTTTGCTGCTCCTGATCAGGTGCAAGAATATGTTGACAGAATGAGAAAAAGGGGCAGTGATGAAAAGTTTATTCAAAAATTTGGCAACACTACTGTCGAAAAATTTGCTGAGAGGCTGCAAGACCCTCGGCCTGAATTCAAAATTATTTTAAATTCAGGGGAGTATGTGTCAACATATCTTTTAAAAATTTTTGATAATGAACGGAGTTAATATGCAATATTTTTTTACAAGCGACACACATTTTGGTGATGATGATAAGCTAACGCGCGAAAATTGGATCACTAAAAACTGGCAAAAGTTCGCCAAAAAACTTATAAAAATTTGGAATAAACAGGTTAAAAAGGAAGATGTGGTTTACTTTTTAGGCGACTTTGTAAATTATGAAAACGCTGAGAATGATTGGCGGGAAGCATTTGGTTTAGTCAAAAAAATCAAAGCCAAATGCATATTGATCATTGGCAACAATGAGGAGAGGTTGATTAAAGATAAGTTTAATGGCAGTTTTAATAAGTTTCGTCAATTTTGTATAGAGAGCGGGTTTACAGATGTAAAAAAACATGATATATTAAAAAGCGGAAAGTTGAAATTCTATTTGATACACAAGCCAACTGATTACAAAAAAGGATATATAAATTTGTTTGGGCATACTCATCTAGCGACAGGGCTTTGGAAGCCGTTTGGGTTTAATGTGTATTATGGACTTAACTTTTTAAAACTGTTTGATTTAGATTATATTAAAAGATTGCTTTACGTTAAGCAAAAATATTGGGATCAAGACGAAAATAATTGGTTTATGGGGGAGGAAAAATGAAACAATTAAAAATTTTTAAATGTGAAATTTGTGGAAACATCGTTGTTAAACTTGTTGACAGTGGCATCAATGTGTTCTGCTGTGGACAACCTATGACTGAAATCAAGCCAAACACACAGGACGCGGCCACAGAAAAACATGTGCCAGTTGTGAATGGCAGCGGTCAAGAAGTGATTATTAAAGTTGGCGAAGTTGCACATCCTATGGCAAAGGAGCACTTTATTTCGCACATCATTTTACTTACAAGTGCTGGCGTGCAGGTTAGGGAACTTAGTGCAGAAATGTTGCCAGAGGCGCGCTTTGTTTTGCAAACAGGCGAACAAGTGAAAAAGGCATATTCACTGTGCAATCTGCATGGGCTTTGGAGCAATTAAGGAGAGGCAATGCAAGCAAAACAAAATTTAACCCTCGCGCTTTTTACATCATTTTTGGTTTTGGTGCTTGGCGCGGCAATTTGGGGGCTATTGTATTACTACGGAATTTTTAGCGCATGGGTGGCACTTTTTGCCACGGCGGGAGCAAGCGCGTGCTATCTAAAATTTTATAATCGCAAAAACGCGCTGTATTATCTGTGGATAATAATTCTTTCAATTGGTTTGAACTTTGCCGCACAGTGCTTATCTTTAACAATCATCT
>CALVTD010000035.1 GCA_944359935.1 uncultured Clostridia bacterium
ATTTATCCAATTTATCACAAAATTTTAATAATTTGGCTTATTTTTTTAATTTTTTATGAATTTTTTGCAATTTTTTAATAAATTTTAATAAATTATTGACTTAATTATTTTTTTTCTTTATAATTTTTGTCAGCAAAAGGAAATTAAAAAATGATTCAAGTAAACAATGTATCCTTGGCGTTTGGCGGAAGAACGCTTTATAAGGAAGTCAACTTAAAATTCACTAAGGGCAATTGCTATGGCATCATCGGCGCCAACGGTGCAGGCAAATCCACCTTTTTAAAAATCTTGACCGGTGAAATAGAACCTAACACTGGCGATGTTTTTATCACGCCTGGCGAAAGGATGAGCGTGCTGCAACAAAATCAAAACGCCTTTGACGAAGAAACTGTTTTGGACACGGTGTTGCTTGGCCACAAAAGATTGATGGACATTCAAAAACAAAAAGACGCCCTGTATGCCAAGGAAGATTTCAGCGAGGCTGACGGCATTTTGGCAGGCGAACTTGAAACCGAATTTGCCGAACTTGGCGGCTGGGAAGCAGAAAGCGACGCAAAAAACCTGCTTCAAGGCATGGGAATTGGTGAAGATTTCTACTATAAACAAATGAAAGATGTCGACCCTAAAATTAAAGTTAAAGTGCTGCTTGCTCAGGCGCTTTTTGGAAACCCAGATATTTTGGTGCTGGACGAGCCAACCAACAACTTGGATTTTAAAACCGCCGTTTGGCTTGAAAACTTTTTGCTGGATTTTGAAAACATTGTGATAATCGTCTCTCACAACAGGCACTTTTTAAATAAGGTGTGCACACACATATGCGATGTGGACTTTGGGCAAATCAACATGTTTATTGGTAACTATGATTTTTGGTATCAATCCAGCCAACTTATTGCAAAACAACTTAAAGACCAAAACAAAAAGGCTGAGCAACGCGCCAAAGAACTTAAAGAATTTATCGCCCGATTTGCTGCAAATGCGTCAAAATCTCGACAAGCCACCAGCAGAAAGAAAGAACTTGAAAGGCTGACGATTGAAGACATCAAACCTTCTTCAAGAAAATATCCATACATCGACTTTAAATTTGAGCAAGAAATTGGCAAAGAAATTTTAAAAGTTGAAAACCTTTGCAAAAAGGGAATGTTCAAAAATTTGTCTTTTAACGTGGAAAAAGACCAAAAAATCGCATTTTTTGCGCAAAATAGTCAAATTATTACAACTTTATTCAATATTTTGGTGGGCAAAGAACAGGCCGACAGTGGAACAATTCACTTTGGAAAAACCATTTCCGTCTCCTATTTGCCACAGGACAACCGTGAATATTTTGAGGGCTGCACGCTTTCGATTGTGGACTGGCTGAGGCAGTTTTCCAAAGACCAAAACGAAACCTTTATTAGAAGTTGGCTTGGAAGAATGCTTTTTACAGGTGAAGAAAACTTAAAGCCTGTAAATGTGCTTTCGGGTGGCGAACGCGTTAGGTGTATGTTTGCAAAAATGATGCTGCAAGGCGCAAACCTAATTATCATGGACGAGCCAACCAACCACCTCGACCTTGAAAGCATCACCTCCCTCAACAACGGCATGAAAAACTTTAAAGGCCCTCTGCTTTTCACCTCGCACGACCAAGAGATTATTGAAACCGTTGCAAACAGGATTATCGACATTCGAGATGAAAACCACATCATCGACAGAGTGATGACCTATGAAGAATATGTGGAAACACAAAAATAATGTTAAAATTTATTGACAAATAACTTTTTTAAGCATAAAATATTTGTTGCAATGAAGGGGTTGGCAGCCCGGAGCAAACGCGGGTCGGCGTAAAGACGGCTAATGAGGCGGAATTTTCCGCGAATTAGGGTGGAACAGCGAACTAAACCTCGCCCCTATGTCAAGTTTTTGGCATGGGGCTTTTTAATTAAAAGGAGAAAAAATATGAAAGCAAGCATGGATAAAATTGTGAATTTATGTAAGTCAAGAGGTTTTATTTTTCCAGGAAGTGAAATTTATGGCGGGCTTGCAAACTCTTGGGACTACGGCCCTCTTGGCGTGCAAATGAAAAACAACATAAAAGCCGCTTGGTGGAAAAAGTTTGTTCAGCAAAACCCATATAATGTTGGGCTGGACTGCGCAATACTCATGAACCCAACCGTTTGGCAGGCAAGCGGACATCTTGGCGGATTTTCCGACCCGCTTATGGACTGCAAAAATTGCCGCTCACGCCATCGTGCGGATGACTTGATTGAAAATTACATGAAGAAAAAGGGCATCAACGAAAACATTTCAGGTTGGAGCAATGAACAGTTTGAAGAATACATCAAACAGCACTCCATTCCTTGCCCTGTTTGCGGCAAAAGCGACTTCACGCCTATAAGAAAATTTAATTTGATGTTTAAAACCTTTCAAGGCGTAACCGAGGATTCTTCCTCCACCGTTTACCTTCGCCCAGAAACCGCACAAGGCATTTTTGTAAACTTTAAAAATGTGCAGCGCTCAACCAGAAGGCGCGTGCCTTTTGGAATTGCACAAATAGGCAAAAGTTTTAGAAATGAAATAACTCCTGGAAACTTTATTTTTAGGGTTAGAGAGTTTGAGCAGATGGAACTGGAATTTTTCTGCAAACCTGGCACAGACCTTGAATGGTTTGAATACTGGAAAAATTTCTGTAAAAACTGGCTGCTTGAAATTGGAATAAAAGAAGAAAACCTGAAACTTCGCGACCATGACAAAGACGAACTGTGCTTTTACTCAAAAGCCACCACCGATTTTGAATTTAAATTTCCATTTGGCTGGGGCGAACTTTGGGGAGTGGCAGACAGAACCGACTATGACCTTAGCCAGCATGCAAAATTCAGCGGCAAAGACATGAGTTATCTTGACCCTGTCACCAACGAAAAATATATTCCATATGTTATCGAGCCTTCGCTTGGTGTTGAAAGATTGATGCTTGCATACCTTTGCAACGCCTATGACGAAGAAACACTTGAAAATGGCGAAAGCAGAGTTGTAATGCACTTCCACCCTGCCATTGCGCCTTACAAGGTTGCAATTTTGCCTTTGCAAAAAAATATGGGCGAGAAAGCGCGCGAAATCTATGAAAACCTTTCTAAGCACTTTATGTGCGACTATGACGAGGCCGGCTCTATTGGCAAGCGCTATCGCAGACAGGACGAAATCGGCACACCATATTGCGTTACCATTGACTTTGACACTCTGGAAGATGGCAGCGTAACCATTCGCGAGCGCGACAGCATGAAACAAATCAGGCTTCCTGCAAGCGAACTTGTGGATTGCATCTCCAAAAACATTACATTATAAACTATTAAACAAAAAAAATGAGGGGCCCCTCATTTTTTTAAACATCCTTTTGCACAAATTGTGTGTTTTTAATTAAATCAGTATGTAAAAAGAGGTTTTAAAAAAATCGGCTCGCGCCGATTTTTTTTAATCTCTTCGGGTAACTGACAATGCTATGATTACAAGCCTGGCAAGAGAAAGCAAACTGATAAGCAGCGACGCAACATATGTCATTGCTGCTGCGCTAAGCACCTGTTTAACTTGCCCAAGTTCGTTTGTTGTCATAATGCCCATGCCTTCAAGTTGTTTAAGCGCCCTGCGTGAGGCGTTCACCTCCACCGGCAAAGTTGCTATGTTAACCAGCGCACCCAGTGAAAAGATTCCAACGCCCACCCAAATGAATATCTCGCCAATAAGCGAAGTTGCAAGAACAAAAAACAACACAAGCCCAATCAAAATCAGCGGCATAAACAGCGAGGACGCGAAATTGCTGAGTTTAATTACCGCCGTTCTAATCTTAATTGGGGCATAGTTTCTGGTGTCTTGCAGCGCGTGCCCAGTTTCATGAGCCGCCACGCCGATTGCGGCCACTGAGGTGGAGTTCCACACTGGCTCAGAAAGATTGATGCGCTTGGTTTTTGGGTTGTAATTGTCTGTCAAGGTCCCCTTCGCACGCATAACTTGAACAGAGTGGATGCCGTTTTTTTCTAGCATTTTTCTCGCAATCTCTGTGCCAGTAAGATTGCACGAGGCGTTGATAAGTGAATATTTGTTAAACGTTGATTGCACCTTAATTTGCGCATACATGGCAAAAACCAATGCCGGCAAAATTAAAATTGCAATAATTATATACTCCCAATAATACATGATTTCTCCTTTTATTTCTGTAATGGAGTCAAATTTTCATGAGGCAAAGGCTTAGCCGGCTCATGAAAATTTGCGAACCCATAATCAGCGACGCCGCGTCCATTTTTTAATCCCATCATCTTTAAGTCGCGGCAAAATCGCCAGCGTTAGCGCGATTTTCGTTTGGCCGCGAGAGGGCGAATTCAACTGCTAGCGCGCTGCTTTTCGCCACAAGCGAAAACAAGCATTAAGTTGTAATTCGCCCGAGGTTGCCGCAAATAAATCAAATATTCTGTGACAGAAAGATATGCTTTGATAAAATTTTGGAGTCAAATTTTCATGAGGCAAAGGCTGTGCCTGTTCATGAAAATTTGCGAACACCTATTCAGCGCCAGGCGAGTCCAGAGGCGAGCCCAGCGAGGTGGAAGGGGGCACACGGGGGAAACCAAGAAATCGCGGTTAGCCGTAAGG
>CALVTD010000036.1 GCA_944359935.1 uncultured Clostridia bacterium
ATTGCCAGAGTAAACCCACTCACCTCTCTCGTCAATTGCGCCGTTAAGCCTGTCGTGGATGTGCCCCAAAGCAAGATAGTCTATGTTTTTATGCTTTAACTGCTTAATCTCAAAACACAAACAGCCTTCCACATTGGCACTTGTCAAATAGGCATGCAACATAAAAATGTTAACCCTGTTCTCATCAAAATCAACTTGTTGAGTGAAGGCTGCCTGCGAATATTTTTGCACGCTGCTTCCACCAATAACAACCTCGCCAAGGTCATATTTTTTAAAATTTGTTGGAAAAACTATTAAATTTTGCGGCAAATCACCCTCAAAAAGCAATTTATGGTCGTGATTTCCCAAACAATAAAAAAACTTGATGCCAGGGTTTTTCGCAATCTGGTCAAGCACAAACTTGACGGTGGATTTTCTTACAATGGTTTTATCAAACAAATCTCCGCACAGCAAAACTGCGTCCACCTTTTGCTTGTTTGCTTCACCAACAATTTCTGCAAAATGCTGCACGCTTTCATCACGAAGCAATTTGCTTTTTTCCTTACCTGCTTTTAAATAAACCGACTCAACATGTATGTCTGCAATGTGCATTATTTTCATGGTTAAATTATATCACATTCACATTTTATTGACAAATAAAAAAGTGCTTAAATTAAGCACTTTGTGTCCAGTTGAAATTTATCGTTTTGTTGCACCTTAAAGTCAACCCACTTTCGCCGCTACCCACAATATATGGATTGGTTGGCTGGTCTCCTTCCAAATTTAAGTTTACGTTGTCAAAATTAAATTCCGCTGAAACATCCTCACCATAATAGTTGAAATAGATTGTGCTGTTAGCGTTTTCAGGCAAGGTTAAGTTTGTTTCGCCTGCTTGGTTTTCAATGGTTGTGGCAACAAAATCAGTTGGAAGAGTGATGTTGAGCGTGCCCTTTTCGGTGGCGATTGAAACATTGGAAGCATCTTGCGCAACGGCTGCATTTATGGTTGCGGAAGTTGTGAACAGGTTGGAGTATGACTGCATGGAAGCGATGTTGATTGTGCCTGTTGAAGAATGGATGTATGCGATGCCAGAAACAGTCCCCAAATTAAAGGTTGAGTTTTGCGCCTGAGTGGCTGTGATGTTGCCGTTGATGCGGTCGATGTTGATTACGCTTGACGAAAAGGTGTCTGCCGAAGCAGTGAAGTCTGCGCTGCCGTTAACTGTGCCTATGTTCATGTAAGCATCCGTGCATTGGGATGAAAAACTGCTGATTTGATTGATGTTAATCTGCCCACTTCCTGTGTTCAGCACAATTATGTTCCCCGAGGATAACCCTCCCGCAGTGATATCACCCGAGCCAGTAGAAACGCTCATGTTCTCTGCTGAAACAGCAGGGTTATTGAAAGTTATGCCCCCTGACGAGGTGGTTAAATTCAGCGAATTAAAATAACTTGGGCTATGCGAAGAAAGCACAATGCCGCCCTTGCCATTTTCAACTGTCAAACTGCCAATGTCGACATTGTGGCTGTATCCTGCATTCACAGGTCCGCCAATATATACTGCGCCATCGGTGTTTTTGATTGAAATGCTTTTACCAGCAAAAGGATTGATGTTTTCATTTGAAATTTGCAAAACCACTCTCACATCTTTGGAAAAATACAAAAATCCATTTTGCTCTGTAACCAAAATTTTAAGCGTGCCATCTTCAAGAGTGACGCTGTAACCAAAGTCGTTGGCTTTGGCAGAGGTTACAAACCCTTTTGCGTTGTTTATAATGTAAATTCCATTTTGTTCAAATTCATTATTTTTTTGCACTGAAACACTTGCGTATCCTGCATCAATTTCAACGCTGTTAAAGTTAGGTTGGTCAAAATTTATTTGTGTTTGGCTTTCATCTGTGGTTGCCAAAACATGGTTGGTGCCCTCGCCTGTGAAATATTCAAGCCCTAATATGGACGTGCCAGGCATAAACATCATCACAACAAAAATAATCAGCACAACCGCAACAAGAATAAGCAAGAAAAATCCAAAATAAAAGAAAAACCCTTTTCTAACCTTATCACTTTTTTCTTTTGCCATATTATCTCCCTTAACTATTATTTTAGCAAATTTTCAGCCAAAAATCAATAGTAAATTATATTATTCTAGCACCGCTTTAATTCTTCTAACGCCTGCCGAGGAAGATTCTTCCTTAACAATTCTAAACTTTCCAAGTTCGCCCGTGCTTTTTGCGTGAGGCCCGCCACAGATTTCTTTTGAAACATCACCTATTGTATATACTTTCACATTCTCGCCATATTTATTCTCAAAACTGCCCAAAGCGCCGCTTTGTTTTGCCTGTTCAAGTGGCATCTGCTCGCACACAACAGGAATGTTTTTTTGAATTGCGTCATTGACGAAATTCTGTAAAAATTCAAGTTCCTCCGCAGTCAATTTGCGATCAAAATTAAAGTCAAAGCGCATTCTCTCTTCGGTTATATTGCTGCCTTTTTGCGTTACATAAGGGTTAAGTTTTCTAAGCCCAGCAAGCAGAAGGTGTGTGGCGGTGTGATATTTTTGCAAAATTTCGCCATCACCTGCCAAACCGCCTTTAAAAGCCCCCGCCGAAATGGAACGCGACTTTTCTTGATGCTCTTTAAACTTTTGCTTAAAGCCCTCTTCGTCCACGCTGTAACCACGCTCCTCGGCAAGTTCCTTTGTAAGTTCAATTGGAAAGCCAAAAGTGTCATACAGCCTAAACGCAGCCTTTCCGCTTATAATGTTTTCGACCTGTTCGCCCTCACGCGCAAAAAGTTTGTGTTTTTCAATGCCAGCAATAACCTTCTCAAATTCCCTATGCCCCTCTTCAATGGCCTTGGAAAATTTTTCAATCTCTTTAAGCAGTTCGTCTTTAACTTTTTGCCCATTTTGCTTGATATCAATGTAATCCTCGCCATATTCTTGAATGAACATATCAGCAAGCATTGTAAATTTCTTACTGTCAAAAGCAATTTTTCTTGCATGATTGATTGCCCTGCGAATAAGGCGCCTTAAAATGTATCCCTGCCCAACATTGCTTGGCACAACGCCTTTTTCATCGCCCAGCACAAAGGTTGCTGCGCGAACATGGTCAACAATAATCCTTGCGCTTTTTTGCTCAAACGTGGCGCTGTTTGCCTCAACAAAATCCATCGCTTTTTTCAAGCAACCAATTTGATAGGCACTTTTCACGCCGTTAATAACCGCGAGTGTGCGCTCCAAGCCCATGCCAGTGTCGATGTTTGGTTTTGCAAGCAAAATTGGCTTTTCGCCCTCTTTTTCCACCTTGTATTGCATGAAAACATCATTCCAAATCTCCAAATATTTTCCGCAATCACAGGCAGGCGAACAATTTTCGCAGCATGGCTCTTTGCCCGTGTCAATAAACATTTCGGTGTCAGTTCCGCAAGGCCCAACGCCTGCGCCAAGCGCCCACCAGTTGTGCTGCTTTGGCAGATAGAAAATTTTCTCCACACCGCACTCTCTCCATGCCTTAGCGGCCTCCTCATCGCGCGGAGCATTCTCATCGCCAGCAAAAACGCTTACTGCAAGTTTTTGCTTTGGAATGCCAAGATATTTTGGGCTGGTTAAAAACTCGTAGCTAAGTTTAATCATGGCGCTTTTATCGCACTCGCCAAGCGTCCA
Source organism: uncultured Clostridia bacterium (assembly GCA_944359935.1). Lineage (GTDB taxonomy): Bacteria > Bacillota > Clostridia > Christensenellales > UBA1242 > Caccovivens. The sequence continues at coordinate 3,644 of CALVTD010000036.1, forward strand.
GCAGCCCAGCATTTCAAAACAAGTGAAATGGCTTTCATCGCCAACCTCGTCAATATCATTGGTCCTTAAACATCTTTGCACGTCAAAAATTTTGTTGCCAGCGGGATGTTTTTCGCCCAAAAGATATGGCACAAGCGGATGCATGCCTGCAATGGTGAAAAGCACGCTTGCGTCATTTTCTGGAATGATGGAATAACCCGCAATTTTTTTAAACCCTTTGCTGGAAAAGAAATCAAACCACATCTGTTTTAATTGTCTGTCAGTAATCATTTTGTCTCCTAATAGTATATTTTTTTAAGATACAGCCCGCTTGCTGGCATGGTTTTGCCGGCTTTGGTTCGGTCGGCATTTTCAAGCGCCTGTTTAACATCTTCAAGTGAAAGCCTGCCGCGCCCCACATCCACACAAGTGCCCACCAAAATTCGAACCATGTGCTGCATAAACCCGTTGCCTGTGAATTTAAAAACATAAAAATTGCGTTTTTTAAGCAGTTTAGCCTCATAAATAATGCGCTCAAAATTTGTTACCTGTGCGCCGCTTGCGCAAAAACCTTTAAAGTTGTGCTTGCCCAAAAATAAGTTCAAGCATTCTTTAATTTTATTTTCGTCAAGAGAATAATTTATGCCAGCGACAAGCCCGTTTAAAATTGCATTTTTTTGGCTGCGACTTAAATAATATAAATATGTTTTTTTCTTAACGTCAAACCTGGCATTAAAGTTTGCACTCACCTTACTGGAAGAGACAACTTTCACATCTTCCGGCAAAATTGAGTTGAGCGCCTGAGCAAATTTTTCGGCGGCCATGTTTCCCTCATAATCAAAATGCGCCACCTGCCCGAATGCGTG
>CALVTD010000037.1 GCA_944359935.1 uncultured Clostridia bacterium
CTTGCATGTTTTAAGCACGCCGCCAGCGTTCGTCCTGAGCCAGGATCAAACTCTAACGTTAAAATTTATTCCTTATTACTAAGGTTATTTCTTTGTTAGACGTGCGTCTACACTTTACGCACTAAAATCCTAAGACTCATAACTTGTGTAAATTGACATTTGGTTATTCAATTCTTTACTTTTCATTTTTCATGGATCATGCTAGCCCAAATTGGTTAGCATTGATATAATATCATATGCAAAAAGTTAAGTCAACTGTTTTTTAAAGAAAAATAAAAAAATTGACGATTTTCGTCAATTTTCATCTGGATTATTAAAGAAATCAAAGGCTTTCATGATTTCATCCAACCCGATTTTTGGATTTACCGCCTCTTTCAAATCAAATCCACTGCCCTCAGGCTGGCTAACTGGCTGCTTTTTAACATTTATTCTTGCAATCTTCACTTCCTTTGGCATGTCGTTAGCCTTGCGATAATCTTGCATCTTGCTTAAAAGCACACGCATTGAGTCATTATCTGAATTGATTGGGCTTGTAAGAATGCCAGTAACGCTTTCGCCCTTGGCTTTATCTAAAACGCCTTGCAACTCCTCAACAAGTTTGGCAAGTTCTTTATCTTTTTCAAGTTCTGGATGCAGCAAATAAATCTTTTTAAGCACATCTTCAAATTTTCTATACACAAGCGTAACCTGCTCTATTTTCAAAGCATACATGCTTTTTGAGCCCTCTTCCTGAAACTTGCGCGCATCTTCAAACACTTGGATGGCTTTAAGAATATTCTTTTCTTTTGTTTCAACTTCCTCTCTTTGTTTTTGAACATCCAAATTAGATTCCAGCAGGTTAAACTTTTGCTCCATAAGTTCTGCTTTAAGGCGGGTTATGTAACTGTCCACCTCTTCACGATTATAGCCATTAAGTTCACTTTTAAACACAGCCAAACTTCCTCCTACTTGCGAATATATCTAAAATAAAGTATAACACATACCAAAACAAAAATAAACAAAAATAATAAATATATACTAAGAAAAACGGCTAAATTTAACACATTGATACAATACAGAAAACTCAGCAGCCCACTTGCAAACAACAATATGCCAAGAAAGATGTGAAATTTTTGCTTTGTAAATAAAAATGACACAAAAGATGCTAATGCTGCCGCCATCATAAAATAAAAATATTTAAAAGGCAAATTTAAAAAATAAACCGTGAACCCTGCAACGCCCAAAAAGCAGAGCAAAAACCCTAAGTAGCACGCGCTATCCAATCGAAACAACATGCTTTTAATAATTGCATGCAACCCGGCAAAAAAGCAAAAAATAAAAAACCATAAAAAATAATTTTGCCAAAAGAAAATTGAAAACAAAATTAAAAAAAGGCAAAGCGACAAATTCACAAAAAAACTTGCCGTTAAAATTGTGGTTTTTTTGATGCCCAAAACTCTGCCTCGCATATCAAAATTTTTGACACACACAAAAGCAATTATTCTTTTTTATTTTTAGATTTTTTGTTTTGTTTTTGCTGCGTGGACTGCTGCTCTGGTTGTTCAGCATTCTCAGTCTGCTCTGTTTCCTCTGGTTGTGATTGCTCAGTGGCATTGCCTCTTACTGGCTCTTGTGTTTGAGAAATATTCTCTTTAAATTCAAACACTTTAAGTGGTTTTTTTACGCCGTATTTATACACATAAATAACAGTTATAATCGCCACACCCGCAATAATTAAAAGAATGCTTAAAAGTTGTGAAACTTTAATTGCGCCCAAATATAGGCTGTCGCCTCTCAGCGCCTCAATCCACGCTCTTCCAATGCCATAAAGGATGAAATAAAGCGACATCACAACGCCATACTCTTTGATATTTTTGCCAAGATATAACACAAGCATAAGTGCAGCAAACACCAAGAAATTCCAAAAACTTTCATAGAAGAAGGTTGAATAATGCCACACACCGTTTATTTGAGTTGATAGTGGAAACCACATATGCGCATCGTTTGTAACTTCAATGCCATAGCAACATCCTGCAAAAAAGCAGCCAATTCTGCCAATTGCCTGGCCTAAAATAAGCGATGGAGCAGCAATGTCAGCAACCGCGAAAAAATTCTTTTTATGAATAAGGCAATAAAGCATAACGCCCAGCGCGCCGCCAATCACCCCACCATAAATTGCGAGCCCACCATTCCAAATTTCAAAAATCTGCCAGAAGGAGTCGTAATTATCCAGTGAAAAAATAAAATAATAAATCCTTGCCCCAATCACCGCCAATGGCAGAACATAACAGGCCAAAATTAAAATATCATTAGATTTTAAACCTCGCTTTTTGGCATTCAAGCACGCAACAATAACGCCTAAAATCATGGCAAATGCCATAATCAAACCATAATATTCAATTCGCAGCGAGCCAATATTAAATCCGCTTGAAACATTTAACATGTTTATATTATACGTTGCAAAAAAAATTAAGTCAAACAATGTTTGACTTAATGGATGATATTATTGGATATTTTAAGCACATCTTGTTTAATTATGGCTTCTTCTTTGTCGCTTTCATCACAAGTTGCTATAACAGTTATTGTAGCATCATTTTCATATGCCCCTGCAAGAGCAAAAAGTTTTTTGAAAAGTTGGTTCTCTTCCAAAGCATTTTTTTTTTTTTTTGAGTTTTGGTTCAAGATTGACATGATTGTTGCTGCGTCATACAAAACTATGTTCACACTATTGCCCTGTTCAAGCAATCGTTCAGCCAAATCCAGTGCGTCTTGCACCATCTCTTGCGCATCCATGCTGCTGTTAAGATAATCGGTTGTAAAATTGATTAAATTTTTGCAGCCAAACACATAAAATCTATCTTCATAGCACATGTTCAAGCCAACAAAAATATTAAACGCTTTTTGGTTGCCCAGACACCCTAAAAGTTCTTTTAATGCGTTGTTCATAAACAACGGGCCAGAAGTTATCATGTGATTTCTGCCACCAAGTAAAACTTCTCCATTTTCAAGATATAGAAATTTTGAAGGCATAACTTTTGTAAGCGCTAATGCACTTTTAGGCTCATATTTGCCTGCTGTCACAGAGTTTATTGACAGGATTTTACTTGCAGAAAACTGGTTGTTTTCGTTTATTTTATATGCCTCAACGCAAAGCAAATCACTGTTTGTTAAATTGAAGGATTGAATCATCTGTTCACTGACAAAAACTTTGTGCAGCGACCTTAAATCAATAAAATACGCCGGTTTTTTGTTTGCTTTAAGAACACCTGTCATTTTTTCTATTGATGCTGGTTTAAGCGTAAATTCTGGAATATCTTGATTTAAAATTGCAATCTTTTCAAAGTCGTCGTTTTGATTTTTGGCAAATGTGATTATGTCATCCAAGTGTGCTAGTTGTTTGAACGGCCTTCCCTTTCTACTTGCGCGCGGCTCAACAACCTCACCTGTTACAAGTGCGGTTGAAATTTCATCGATAAGTTGATTTCTAAGCTTAGTTGTAGGTGATTTAATTCCAAGCGCCCTTGCAAGCCCACGAAGTTCATATATGCCCAGTGAAGTTATTTGCGCCCTTTTATCATCCTCTGAATTATTATTAAAATTTTGCATTATGGTATGGTATAACTCCTATTGAAAAGGCTATCACAATTTTTTACAAAAGTCAAACGAAAATAAAATTTAGTTACAAAATTCGAACATTTTCCGCAATAATAGACAATTCTTTTCTATAATCGGCATATTAGCAAACAAAATTATTTTTTTATATAATGCATTAAGAATTATTGGAAATTATCAAAAAAAATGTTAAATTTCCTTGACAACATTTTGCCAATAGTGTAAAATAATCTCGCAAGCCTAAATTGACGGGGTGTAGCGCAGTTGGTAGCGCACGTGGTTTGGGACCATGGGGTCGGGAGTTCGAGCCTCTCCACCCCGACCATAATTTAGGCTTTTTGCTTTTTATAAGCAAGGACAAGCCAAGTTGTGGACGGTTGAAAAAAATTAAAAGCCAAGTTTTACTTGGGCCTTTAGCTCAGTTGGTTAGAGCAACCGGCTCAAGGATGGAACAAAAATGTTTGCTTGCAAGAACATTTTTGTGACAATCCGCATCGAGAAAAGCATACGCTTTTCGAGATATAACCGGGAAGGCTCCCCGGACCGACCGGTTGAAAAAAATTAAAAGCCAAGTTTTACTTGGGCCTTTAGCTCAGTTGGTTAGAGCAACCGGCTCATAACCGGTCGGTCCGGGGTTCGAGTCCCTGAAGGCCCAC
>CALVTD010000038.1 GCA_944359935.1 uncultured Clostridia bacterium
GATACGCCTGGCAGGAGAATATAACTTTTCAATAGAAAAACAAACCTTTGCCAGTGCTGAAAAAAATATTTCGAACATAAAAGATTTGTCTGTGGCAAAAGTTGCAGAAGAATTGCAAAAATTGTTTGCAAAAACCTCAAACAAAGGCGCGGTTAAGGCAATAAATTTATATAACAAACTTGGCGTATGGAAGCAAATTAAACCTGAACTTGAATTTGTAAAAACAAACATGCTTGCAAAATGTGAGGATAAAGCAATCGCTTTTGCAATTGATTTGGTTGACACAGTTAACCCGGCAAGTGTTTCTTACTTTTTAAATCATGTTTTGCAGGATGCCGGCATTCCTAAAAAAAGATTGGCGACATTTATCAATGTTGTTTCAGGATACTATGACGCACTAAATCATTTAAAAAACAAGCAATTTTTCTTCAAATATTTTGATAATTTCCCTGAAATATACAAACTTTTAAACAAAAAATCTAAAATTTTGGCGCAAAAATATAATTTCTTTTACAGATATATAATCTCTCATAAACTTGTAATTAGGGTGAGCGATTTAAAAATCAGCGCCAAAGACCTCAAAAAACATTTCCCATCTATGCCTGAAAAACTTTATGAAAGCGTGCTGATGGAGGCGCTTAGTGATGTGTTTGATGGCAAATGTCAAAACGAGCAAACAGATTTATTAAGAGATATCGGCAGAAAACATTATCACAAATTTTAAAAACGCTTAATTAAAGCGTTTTTTTTCGACATATTTTTTAAAACTTTACTCATAATAAGGGCATGAGTGAAGTTAAAGTTAAAACCAAAAGCAAAAAAACGGGATTATATTGGGGGCTAGGCATAGCGCTGTTTGCAGTGGCTCTGCTAATCTTTTGTCAATTTTATTTTGTTGACAGCCTTTCGCCGAACGACACATTTATTAAAGGCACAACCATCAATGGTATTGATGTTTCAGGCATGACGCGCAATCAAGCCGAAAATATTGTTTCATATTCCTTGCTGTCCACGCGTGCCGACATTAAACTTACGCTTACATATGACGATGAAAAATGGGTGTTTTCTGGCAACGATTTTGAAGTGACCAATGAAGTTGAGCCAGTGCTTACAGAGGTGCTAAAAATAGGGCATGAGGGCAACTTTATTAAAAGATATAAAGACACAAACAAAATAAAAAAAGATGGCCTTGCGGTTTCGGTTTCTTACAAAACCGTGCTGGGCGGAATTGAAGAAAAAATTGAGGAAATTGCCGCGCAGATTGAACAGCCTGGCGTGCCGCCTCATGTGATTTTTGACCCAAGCGCAGATGTGATGTTTTCGCTGAGCGAGGGGAAAAGCGCAATCGTGGTTGACAGAAGCAAACTTTATTCCATGATTGATGAGGCGCTTGAAACAAACAAAGAAGTAAGCATCGAAATTCCGGTTATTGAAATTCCATTTGAGGTGAATGAAGAGGAAATTTTAAGTGCAATCACTTTGCGCTCTTCATTTTCCACCAATTATGCTTACTCTTCAAAAGCAAGAAAAAACAATGTTGCACGGGCGTTGACCGCTTTTAATGGGCAGGTTTTGATGCCTGGGCAGGAGATGAGTTTTAACACCATCACAGGTTCGCGAACTGCCGAAAATGGCTATCAGCAAGCCAATGTCATTCTAAACGGCGCGTATGTTAAAGGCACTGGCGGAGGGGTTTGCCAGGCGTCAACCACCTTGTATAATGCGCTTGTGCTGGCGGATGTGGAAATTTTGGAGGCCAACCATCATTCGTTGCCAGCAAGTTATGTGCCACTTTCCTTTGACGCGATGGTGTCTGAGGGCTATTCCGACCTTGTGTTTAGAAATTCTTTGCAAGCACCAATTTACATCAAAACCTATTATGACGACGAAAATGTTTACGCAGAAATCTATGGCCAGCCGTTTGAGGAAGGCAAAACCATTCGCACGAGGGCAGAGTTTATCAAAGTTCTGCCACATAGCGGCGACAAAATTATTCAAGACACCAAAGGCGAGTATTCCTCACAGGTTATCTATAAAGGCGAGTATTATCGCGTCAGGTATCCGCGTGAAGGATATGAAAGCAAAGGCTATGTGCAATATTTGCAGAATGGCGAACTTGTAGAAGAAAAGGAGATTAGACACGACTATTATTGGCCACAGGAAGGGCTGATTGTTGAAGGCACCGAAGAACTTGGCGAGGGGATGACGCTTCCAGAGAATGATGTGGAGTTTATCCCTCCTCAAAAAGTTACCACCACAACCACCGAAACGGTTAGGGCAAAGATTGAAAAACAACGCCCAACCGAGTATAACCCATAATCGAAAAAGGCAGAAAAGTGCTATATATAAAGGCAAAGCGGCAATTTTGTAAAAAAATCATGAATTTTTTACAAAATTGCATAAAATCGCTTTGCTTTATTTTTGTTATGCGGTATAATCTTGGTTGTGAAAAAGGAGGAATTATGACTGATTATGATGTTTTTACAAGGGAGGAAGTAACAAAACTTTTGCTAGAACTGGGCATGCCTGCTAATTTGCAGGGTTTTAGATGCTTGCAGTTATGTGTGCTAAAAGTGATTGAAGACCCATCACTTTTAAGAAAAGTTACAAAAAATTTATATCCTTTGGTTGGCAAAGAGTTTGCCATTGATGGTTCGGTGGTTGAAAGAAGCATGCGCCATTCAACGGATATAGGTTTTTACAAAACGCAGTTTAAGCCGCTTTGTAAATTGTATGATATGGATGAAAATCACTGGACTTACAAACCAACCAGCAGCGAACTTATTGCGCTTCTTGCTGAGTATGTAAGATTTCAGGCTGAAAAAAATGGTTTAGCGCCAGAGCAAGCAAAACAAAATTAACCGCACTTATTTTTATTCTTTTGCATATTTAACTCTATGAAAAAATATTATTTTGTTGGCATATGTGGGGTAAGCATGTCTTCTCTTGCCTTATTTATGCAAAGTGAAGGCAATTTAGTTAGGGGATACGACAGGGAGAATTCACAGCAGTTAACTTGCAAAGGCATTGAAATTGATAATGAGATAAATTTAACTAATATTGATTGGGCAGACGAGATAATTTATTCGTCTGCATTTGACGAGCAGTTTGAGCCTATCGCATACGCTTTGCAGCAAAAAAAGAAGGTAAAAGTTCGGGGCAAGTTTTTGGCGGAAATTGCCGAGGGGTATGAGAAAGTCATCGCTGTGGCAGGGTCGCATGGCAAAAGCACTGTTACAGCGCTTATTTACAACATACTCAAAATTGCGGGCAAAAATCCATCGTTGCATGTTGGGGCAAAACTTATTGAACTTGGAAGAAGTTATGATATTTGCGGCAAGGAATATTTTGTGACTGAGGCGTGTGAATATCACGACAACTTTCTTTTTTTACACCCATATTTAAGCGTTATAACAAATGTTGAAAGTGAGCATTTGGATTATTTTAAAAGTTTTGCCAGGGAGCGGCGCTCGTTTGAAAAATTTAAACAGCAAAGTGAAATCAGTGTTTCGCGAAATAAACTTTGGGTTAAAAATTTAAAAACCGATGAAAAAGGCAACATCAGTTTTTGCATTATGGACGGAGAGCAGGCCAGATTTAAAATTAAAATGAAAATAGGCGGAAAATATAACGCTCAAAATGCAGCGATTGCCGCAGAGGCCGCCATAAGGCTTGGAATTAGCGATTGTTACATCAAATATGGCCTTGAAAGTTTTAGAGGATTGCAAAAGCGCTTTGAAAAAGTTGAAAGCAATCTTGCAAGCACGGTGATTTTGGACTATGCACATCATCCAAAAGAGATTTGTGCGGTTTATGACTGCATTAAAAATATGCGTGCAAAAAAGATTGCGGTTTTTCAGCCGCACACCTA
>CALVTD010000039.1 GCA_944359935.1 uncultured Clostridia bacterium
CCGCAAACGCTTTCGCTGCATCACCATTAAATTCTCTCAGCCTTTGCAACAAAGTTTGATATAGTTTAGGGTCTGCTTTTTTATATTCTTCTGGGAAGTCCTTAATTTCATCCTTATCCTTATCATACTTTAATGATTTAATTGAGGTTTTCTTGGTAACAAAATATTTATCTTCCTCTGGATTTAACAATTTTTTGCTGTAAACCGTCTCTTTATGAATTGCACCGTCCGCCTTTTTATTTACGCTTCTGCTGACATGTAAAGGCCTAACAGCATCAATCTCCTCTTGTGAATATCCAAGCATTTCAAACTCTTTTTGATAATATTTAGGATTTTCAACTATGCTCAATCTTAAATTTAACTCATCTTTAAATGTTGGATATGGAAATTTAAAATTCTTTTGCTCAAACTCTTTTACAATTTCTTCTGGCACTATTTCGCCCGTGGATTTATCCACATATCTTCCATCAGGAAGTTTTTTGTAACTTTCAAACTGCAAATACTTTGTAACCTTTTGCAATAAGCCATTCCCAACACAGCCAACGATGCAGGCATCCACCGCATGGTGGGTGTCGTCTTTAAACCTCTCTTTGCTAATGCCCCAAATTTTTCTAAGGAAACTTGTCATAGAGCCGTTGACGCAACGAACAGGCCTTTTCTTCATGCTGCTTTCTTGAAATATTAAATGGTCTTCAATCAATGATTTTATCAACTTTGCAGCATATTTTGTGTCATTTAATGCTCGGCTTGCAAGTTCTGCTCCATCTTCCTGCAAAGATGTGTTTAACAATCTTACTTTTTTAGGATTCTTTTTGCCTTTTTTAGATTTATCATCTGGAAATAACGCCTCAACTCTTTCAACGTAGTCCATCCACCGCTTTTCATCGCTGCCAAAATATTCAAACGGAGTGCGATTGCCTTTGGCTTGATTTTCCTCTGCCAGTACTAGCACCTTGTTGTTATAACTATCATCATAACAACGACTAAATGGCAAAACATGGTCAATCTGCGTGTTGTTATCATTAAAGATTGCTTTAACCAAGCCTAAAACATCTTGAAAACTTTTGCCTGTATAAATATCTTTGCCTTTTTGCTGCTCATACAACTTTAAACGCAAAATATCCTTGCCGCTTGGGTTTAAAATTCCAAACTCATTTACTAAGCGCGCTTTTAATTTTTCATTGTTTGCATAATTTTCTTTTTGTTCTCTTTCAATTCGATGGCGCTCTTCAAAAGTTTTACTCATATCTCTTGCAAGTTCAACAAACACTGCACAAGGCGAGCCAAATTTATCTATCACGGCGTTGATAACTTTCAAAGATTGTGCCACCGCTCTTCTTGCCACCGGTGAAGTTAAATCCTGAATTTCTGGCAACTGATTGTATTTCAACTTCACGGATTTTTCGCCTTCTGGCAATTTTAGCCCTGCTGCGGCACAGGCATCACTGTAAATCATCCCTGCTTCTAAATACGGAATGAGAATTTTTATTGCCTTGATAGACAGGTTTCCAAATTTATTTATGTCTAGTTTTAATAATTCATCAATCTGGCTGTATGTTAAGTTTTTTGTCAATTCGCTTTTCCCAAGTTGCATTTTCCTTCTATCATCGGATTTGTAAAGCGAAAAAATTAGAGCAAGTTCATCCAGTAAGTCAACATGCAAAAGCGGGTTGTCTTCAAGACCCAACGCTTTCATGGCGTCATATGAAAACATCCTTTTAAGAAGCACTTTTTTATTATCATCACACTTACTGTTGCCAGTGAAAGTGTCATTATCAGTAAGTTTTAACAATTTTTTAACTTTTTCAACTTTTATCTCTTTATTTTTTAAAAATTCATCAATCAAAATTTTTCGCTGTTGATCAGTCAGCGACAGGCCATTGATGCGAAGATGGTTGATTGTTGTAAGCATGGTGTAATATTCATAACTCAGCGAGCCCTTTGGCGCCCTCTTTTCTCCTGGAAAAAATGTGCAATCGCCGACTTTAAAATTAACCAAAAATGGAGATGGCGCATTTGGGCCATCATCATACGAGCGTTGCAGGCTGAAAATATCGATAACCTGGTTTATGAAATCAGGTGTTATTTTTTTATTTCCAAGTTTTTGTTGTGACAACAAAATTTGTTTCAATTCATTTAAAACATCTGCTCTTGCCAAAGTGTTTTTAAAGTCGTCAGCATGGTTTCTTATATTATACACCCTGTACGAAATTATTTTGCCATTCTCAGTTTTGGTTCTTTCTTCAAAATATTTTGCATCCTTTAAAAACATTTCGCCAATTGAACGATAATTCTTAATGTTGTCACTATTCGCAGAAATTGCGCCAAGAAGTTTAGAGGCCTCTTTGCCAGACTCCTCTGCCTTTTTAATTGATTTAAACCCTCTGTGCTTAGCCATTGAATAAATTATTCGTGCAAGTTGGTTGTTTTCAATTAACCTGTCAAGCGCAATAGCCCTAAGTTCATAAATGTCGCATGGCGAAAAATCAATAGACGCGCCATCTAATAATGTTTGCGACAAAACTTTTTTCATTTTATCAAGCCTTGCTCTTTTTCTGCGAACCGTTCTTCTCAAACCCCGCGCCGCTCTTCTATCAACCGCTGGTGATGAACCATCCTTTGGATTTTCCGCCGCTTCAAAAGTTCTCACTCCAAAATCTGCAATCCTGCATGGATTGTCATTTTCATCATGTTCTAAAACAGCCCACCCAACTGAGGCAATGCCTATATCTAGCGCCAATCTGTATTTCATATCCCCTCCTAAAAAAAGATAAGTCCGCTGAGAAACCCAGCGAACTTAGAGCTTTGCGGGTCTCCTCGTAAGGAACCCTTGTTTTAGTAACCTAACTTTATTTGGTATGGTATAATTAAGTTACATTTGTATTGTAACATTATTTTACAAATTATGTCAATTGTTTTACAATATTTTTTCAAATTTTTCACCAAAAAAAGGCGAAGCGCTCGCCTTTTTTTGGATTGTTGTTCTTAAATTGTTGTTTCAGTTAACTTTTTTACTGTCAGGGTTGCGTCACCATTGGCCAAAATTGTAACCGTTGCACCAGATGGGTCGGTTGTCGCTGCAAGCGCCAAATCAATCACATCGTTGGCCGCCAAAGTTACAATCACACTCGCCATAGTGTCAGCCACAAAAGTGCCGCCAGTTGCCGTTTCAAGCGCGGTTTTTGCCACAAGCGAAGAGTCGATGTTTGTGGTGTTAATTCTCGCTGCCACGTTGAAAGTCAATTCCTGTGTGGAGTTTATTTGCACATGGTAATTGATTTCGTAGTCGCCGGCCTGTTCAACAGTAATGGCGTTTGTTGCGGTGGTTGTGTTGAGTAATGGCATTTCGGTGTTTA
>CALVTD010000040.1 GCA_944359935.1 uncultured Clostridia bacterium
AGTGCATGCCAAAACCCATCAGCACATCAGCCAAAGTTTGGTCAATTTCCAGCACATCTTTAATTGTCATATTTTTTGTGATTTTTTTATTTTCCTGTTTTTTCATAAAAATTATTTTATTAGATAATTTATTAAAAGTCAATGAAAAAATAATAAAAAATTGATTTTTTTGTTATTTTTTGTCTTATTTTTTTATTTTCACATATTATTATTTTATTTTTAATATGTTGTGGTATGGAAAAATTAACAGAAATTATTTCTAAAAAAGTTTATTGCCTAGGCTCTGGAAATGGCCTTGGGTATGTTTTAAATGTGGTTTTTGACAACTCACTTTCGCGCATCAAATCAATCATAGTTGTGGATGACGACAGCGAACTGGAAGGTGACATTGATGTAAAAAACATCAAACTTTGCGGTGAGTATTTTTTTGTGGAAAACCAAAACTGCCTTTTTTATGGTGGAGAAAGTTTTTCAACCAATCCAATCGGCAAGGGCGTGTTTACTCAAAATGGGGCAGATTGCGGCAAAATTAGGGAGGTTTTGCTTAATAATTTTAAAGTTGAAGCGTTTGTAACTGAAAAATTGACCTTTTCACCTAAACAAATTTGTGTTTGGGGAAATGATGCCATAATTATTGGCCGAAAGAAAAAGCATCTGGTTAACGCACAGCAAAAGCCGGCTTTTGAAACCTCTCAGCCGCAGCAACTTGTTTCAATCACAGCCTCGCCTGTAATCAAGGAAGCGCCAGTGATGCCATACAGAATAACCACTGATGCAAAAAATTTAATAGGCAAAATGGCAACGAGAGATATTTTTGGATTAAATAATGAAATAATTATAAAAAAATTCGAAATAATTACGCAAAAAAAATTAAATGATGCAAAAAAACACAATAAATTAAATATATTATTTTATAATTGCAAATAGCCTAAATCGTTTGTATTTTTCAACTTGTTTGTAGTAAAATATTTACAAGGAGAAAAATACTATGCAGCGTGTAATTCCAAGGAAGACCAAAGTCAAACTTGAATTTATTAGAGGGGTAACCGGGCTGGATTTAATTTTGGCGGTAATCGGTGTGGCGGTGGCCGTCATCCTGTTCGCTTCAAACTTTCCAGGCCATTTCTGGATTGCGGCCGTGTTTACCATTTTTTATCTTTCCATTTTCATCAAAGTTGCAGATGAAGAAAGGTTTTATGTGACATGCGCGTATCTATTCCGCTTTATGGCGCAAAAGAAGCGTTTTTCTGTTGACCCAGGAAAAGGAAAGAAATCCGACATCGGCGAGATGATTCCATTTGAAAGCATCTATCAAGACAGGTTCATCAACTTTGGCAGTTACTATGGCCAAGTTATTGAAATCAGGCCAGTGCTGTTTGGCTTGCTTACCGAATATACACAGGATAATGTTATTGAAAGTTTTGCAAACGCACTTAGGCGTCTTTCACCAGACCAAACCTGTGCAATCATAAAACTTAACCTTGCAATGGTGCTTGATAATTACATATATAACGAAAACAAAAAATATGAACTTCTTTTAGAGATGCAATATGAAGGGCAGGTTACTGAAAAAGAGGTTGACGCAAGAAGCCCTATTTTTGAAGAGCGCGTGTCGTTCATGGAAAATTTGAACAGGCGCGACAAGGTTTATAAAGACCATTTCTATGTTGTTGTTTTTGATAAAGACATGGATTTGTTGGAAAACACCGTAAACGGAATGATTAACTCGCTGGCTTCTTCACTTTCACCAGTAAGTGCAAAAAGGCTTTATGGCAGCGACCTGACAATCTTCCTTAAAGCCAACTATGGAAGAGAGTTTGACCAAAGAGACCTTGAAAGCATTCCGCTTTCACAACACATCGATTGGGCAAGGCCAAAACAAGTTCGCTTTAAAGCAGCAAGATATTATGTTGATGACAACGCGTTTAGAACCTATGCCATAACTGACTATCCACTAAATGTTGGCAACGCTTGGGGCTCAGACATCTTCCTGCTTGACAGAACCAAAGTTGTTATGAAATTCAACCAAGTGCCTAAGTATAACGCAGAGCGCTCAATTGATAAAGCCATCATGGATATGGAAAGCAAACTTTACAGAACTGGGCGTTCTTCCAGCCGAATTGAACTTGAAACGCACGTGGACACACTTAGAGATTTGCTTGTAAACCTTAAAAACAACAACCAACAACTCTATGATGTTAACACTTACATCACTTGCGAAGATGCCGCTAAAAGAGATGTTAAGGCAATGCTTAAACAAAGTGGCTTTAAGTTCAGCGAAATGTTTGCTCGCCAGCAGGATGCTTTCATCAGCACCAACATCTCTCGCAGAGACAACATCAAAAACTATCGCCGCGGCATTCCAACCTCAACTCTTGCGGCTGTGTTCCCATTCATTTCCAGCGCGTTGCAGGATGAGGGCGGAATTTACATAGGTGACAACGAATATCCAGTGTTTGTGGATTTCTTTGCCAGAGATAACACTCGTGTCAACTCGAATATGATGGTTATTGGTAAGTCTGGCTCAGGAAAAAGTTATGCAACCAAAACCTTGCTTGCAAACCTGGCGGCGGATAACTGCAAAATCTTTATTTTGGACCCTGAAAAAGAATACGCACTTTTAACAGAACACCTTGGCGGAAAATACATTGATGTTGGTTCGTCTTTGCACGGAATTATCAATCCTTTCCACGTAATTGCCTCGCTTGATGAAAACGACGAGGATGAGCCAGAGGAAGAAGAGGACGAGGAAGGCGAAGTTGACCTTGAAACCTTTAAAGTTAAACGCAAAAAGAAAAAGGTTCAAGTGGTTAACGACTCCTATTCACAGCACCTTCAATTCTTAGAGCAATTTTTTAGAAGCATCTTAGAGGGCATCAACTCGGATGCATTCGAACTTTTGAACTCACTTATTGTTGATGTTTATAAGAAAAAAGGCATTGATGAAAACACTTATATTCCTGATTTAAAACCAGAGGATTATCCTATTTTCGACGATTTATATCAGTTGATTTTGCAGAGGATTAAAACTTGCAAAGATGATTTCACAATGCGCAACCTTATGACCATTGAAACCTACATCAAAAAGTTTGCCTCGGGCGGAAGAAACAGCAAACTGTGGAACGGCCCAACATCAATTGAAACAAACGAAAACTTTGTTTGCTTCAACTTCCAATCACTTATTGCAAACAACAACTCGCTTTTAACAAAC
>CALVTD010000041.1 GCA_944359935.1 uncultured Clostridia bacterium
TGATGGACGGCTCCATGTTTAAGCCCCTCATCAACTACCTGGACGGGGACTTTCATGCGGCGCACCGGGACATCTTCTTGGAGCTGAACGGCAAGCAGTACCATTACGAGGTACTGGCCGTGGTGGAGACTTCCGTGGATTCTCCCCTCTACCGCTACACAGAGCTGGGCGACCCAGAGAAAGAGTCTGCCTTCCGCTCCGCCTTGTTTGACGCCGCCGACCTGGAAGTCATCCACCACACGGAAGGGTATCTCACCCTCTCCACCTGCAACAATGGAGGCGGGGACAGCCGGGTGCTGGTCGTCGCCAGCCTTGCCGGGGAGGTGTCCCAGTGAGCAGAAAGAAAAAGAGACAGGAAAAGCAGGAGCGGCTGGCCATCAAGGACTTTTTTGACCGTATCCTCCCTGGAACGCTGAAGTTTTACAGCGACCACTACATCTGCGGGGACAGCTACCGCTGCGTGTGGGCCATCCGGGAGTACCCGCCCTCTACCGAAGAACAGGCCATCCTTTCACAGCTGGCGGACCGCTCCCACATCACCCTGCGGATCTACAACCGCCTGGTGGACGCTGCCGAGCAGCGGAAGATCATCCAGAACGCTACACGGCGGAACCGACTCCGCTCCGGCGGGGACGATGTGCAGGAGACGGTGGAGGCCGAGCACAACCTCCAGGACGTGGTGCAGCTGTTGGCGGAGCTGCGGAAGAACCGGGAACCGCTCCTGCACTGCGCTGTGTTCATCGAGCTGAAGGCCCCGGACCCGGAAAAACTCCGGGAGCTGCAGTCCGACGTGATGATGGAACTGACCCGGTGCAAGATCAGCGTGGACCGGCTGACCCTCCGCCAGCTGGATGGGTTTCTCTCGGTCTTGCCCTTTGGGTACAACCACTTTGGCTCCCAGTACGAGCGGGTGCTGCCTGCTTCTTCTGTTGCCAATCTCTATCCTTTCAATTACAGCGGCAAAACTGACCCCCACGGCTTCTACCTGGGCCGGGACAAGTTCGGCACCAACATCCTCACGGACTTTGACCGCCGCTCCGATGACAAGACTAATGCCAACGTCCTCATCCTGGGGAACTCCGGACAGGGAAAATCCCATCTACTCAAAGGCATACTCGCCAATTTGCGGGAGTCTGGGAAATCCCTCATCGTCCTGGACCCGGAGCAGGAGTACCAGGAGCTGTGCGAAAATCTGGGCGGCTGTTACCTGGACTACCTGTCCGGGGAGTATGTCATCAACCCCTTGCAGCCATTGGCGTGGAATGAAGAAACTGATAACGAAGATGACGAGCGAACGCCCGAGCAGCGTGACGCTGCACCCATGTCGCGTTTTCCCATAAGCGAATCAGGACAGCTCGCTCCCGCGCCGAAGCCTCCCGTTGTACCCGTCACCGGTCCATTTCAGAAAACCACCATGCTCTCCCGGCACATCTCCTACCTGAAGGACTTCTTCCGCTCTTACAAGGACTTCACCACGGCCCAGCTGGACACCATCGAGCTGATGCTTCAAAGGTTGTACCGCCGCTTCGGCATGGATGACTACACCGACTTCTCCCAGGTGGCAGCGGACAAATTCCCCACCATGTCGGACTTCTATGACCTGCTGGAAGAAGAATTCGACCTGTACGACCCCAAGCGGAAGAACCTGTTCAGCGAGGAAACAATTCAAGAAGTTTGCCTGGGGCTCCACTCGATGTGCAAGGGGGCGGAGTCCAAGTATTTCAACGGGCATACCAATATCCAGGATGACAAATTCCTGGTCTTTGGGGTCAAGGGCATCATGGAGCTCAACCGCAATCTCCGAGATGCCCTGCTCTTTTCCATCCTCTCCTACATGACCAACGCCCTGCTGGGGGCGGGGAATTATGTGGGGGCGCTGGATGAGTTGTACCTGTTCCTCACGAACCTCACCGCCATTGAGTACATTCGGAATCTCATGAAGCGTGACCGGAAGAAAGATTCCTTGCTGGTACTGGCAAGTCAGAACATTGAGGACTTTTTGCAGCCAGGGGTGAGAGAGTTGACCAAACCCCTGTTCTCCATCCCCACCCACCAATTCCTGTTCAACCCAGGGCAGCTGGAGCCGAAAACTTTCTGCGATACCCTCCAGCTGGAGCAGGCCGAGTTCGAACTCATCCGCTACCCCGAACGGGGCACCTGCCTGTACCGCTGCGGCAACGAGCGGTATCTGTTGCAGGTCCACTTCCCCGAATTCAAAGAAAAAATGTTCGGAAAGGCAGGTGGCCGGTGATGACGTATAACCTAAAAGTTTCGTCCGCCTTTTCAAAGGTGGTGGGGTTTGGGGCAAAGCCCCAAGGTCTTGTTTGCCGTCATAAAACGCAGGAAGGGGAAGAAAAACAGTCCAGTGGACTGTTTTTCCTGGGGGAACCCTCGTCGGGGGTTCCCCCTCTTCGTTAGAAGGGAGGATGGCCCATGTCTGCGACTCTAGGCGCGGCCCTAAAGAAGATTGCCGTGGCTCTTCTCACCGACCGGCGGAACTGGGAGAAGATCGCTGTGGCGCTGTTCGCGGTGCTTCTCCTTTTTCTGCTGCCTATCCTCTCCGTGGAGGCTATTTTCCAGGCGGACATGGA
>CALVTD010000042.1 GCA_944359935.1 uncultured Clostridia bacterium
CCACTTTCAGGTATTTTTTGCCGGTTTCCCGGTCATAGTACGTGTCGAACAGAAGCCCGCAGAAGACGATTCCTTCTACTAATTCTCCAGATACATATATCTCCATACTCCCTATGTCGTCTGTTGGTAGACTTTGTGTGCTATCTGCTAATACGTATCTTATGCTTATCTCTTCATTCGATTGCATATCTACTTTAGCTACTATCTCTACCTTACCTGATTCATAGTCTATGTCTTGTACTATGTATTCGTTTCCACTTAGCTCTTTGCCATTGATTTCTATTCGTATATTGTAATCGGTATTTAGGGTATATTCTATTCCTAGCTTACTTCCCAAGTATAGTTCGCTTTCTCCTGTCACCTCAAACTTTGTTAGTATACTGCTTATCTCTTCTATACTTACTACCTCTCCTTCTAGCTCGTATACTACCTCTATTTCTAGGCTCTTTGGTATATACCTTACTACTATCTCGCTATCCCCTTCAACTACTACACTATTACCTTCTAGTTTTACTCCGGATATATAGTATTCTACTCCGCTATACCTTCTTTCGTCATAACTGGAACTTATACTATTGTTTAATCCTTTGTACGTATAGATTACTCCTCTTTTCGTATATCTTCCATCCTCTATACTTGCTTGGTTATTTAACTCTACTACTACTGTATTGTTCGTTCCATTACTTATCCTTGTCTGTCTTGTTGTACTATTTGTGTCATGCTCCATTGCCTCTATTACTATGTCTACCCTATATATCTCTCTCACATCTATCGTCATGTAGATTGTTCTATCCGATTGTGGGATTATCTCATATATCCCACTGTTTACCATATAGCTTAGAATATCGCTTGTTATTGTATACTCTCTATCTGGTTGACTATTTAAGATAAAGTCATAACTTGTATAATACCTACTCCTACTCATTGGATTCCTTGGCTCATAGATATAGCTACTTAGTACTGCATACTCCTTACCATCTGTATGTATATATCCATAACCTCCTATGCTCAGTGCACTGAATGCTTTACTTACATTTATGCTTCCTTCTGCTAGGCTCCATGTGTACATATCTATCTCGCCTATCCATGCCTCTTCTCCACTTATACTTCCATCATATACCTTGACTTTGTAGCTAAACTCTATTTCTTTCGTATTTACTTTTATTACCCCTATGTTCGCATCTACTGTTGTATATGCTGGGTCTTGTACTGTGTAATAGTTTGTCCTTAACCATTCTCCTGTGATTCGTAAAACATATACTTGCTCCCCTGTTTCTTCCCATACCTTAGCTGTCTGCAATACTACTTCTCTTCCGTTTGGTAATATTAGGGTATATGCATTATCTGCATATTCATATCCTGTATAGGCATTGTACGTTATATAGTAGATATCTCCTATCTCCATTCCTGTTAGACTTATACTAGTCATATAGCTACTTACACTTCCATCTGGATATGTTATCCTGAATGTCCCTGCTTTGCTATCTAACATCTCTACTCTGCCACTATACTCTATCTTCTCGTAGCTTACTGTCACCCTATATGTCGTGTTGGTTATATTATTCTGTCCCTCAATCTCATCTTTATCTACTGCTATCTCATACTCTCTGCTGGTTGGGAACATTGTAAGTCCACTATTTACATTCCTTCCGCTTGCCTCTACATACCTATATCCTATTAGGCTATCGTATGCTCCACTGTTCATCGCTGTTGTGTCTTTACTCTGGTCATATATATTTATCTTTACATCACAGCCTGCGTATAGGGTTAGATTGCTTAACCTTGTTAGTGTGCTTAAATCTGTTGGTAGGCTCGTTATACTTGCTGGATATTCGTAATATTCTATACCTCTCTCTCCATAAATTGCTAAGTATCTTCCGCTCTCCTCTTCGTCTCCTTCCCCTATGTCGTCTATGAACTCTATCACTACATAGCCATATTGTCCTTCCCTTCCAGATAGTAGGGTCTGTACTGTAAACTCATAATGCTTCCTGAAATAGTATGCTGTCATACTATCTACTGTCTTATTGCTTCCTCCGTCTACATATTCCCAGGTCCCATCTGTGTGCTCTCTATATCCACTATCTTCTCCTGTATGTAGGCTATCGTCATATTCTGCTGTCTTGTAGATATATCTTCCATTATCTGCTGTCGTATTCTCGTTTATCCAATATATTAATGTGTAATAGTCTGTCTTGAATATTGGCATACTCCCTGTCGCTTGTTCATTCGCTAAGTATATGTAGAATGCTCCTCCTGTTCCATATACTTTCCTTAATGGTGTCAATGTTCCATTGCGTATCTCTTGCTCATAACTAACTCGGTAGTTTAATAAGGTAGTGTCTGTATACTCTTCTATCGCTCCACTTGTGTATTCTGTATAGCCAAAATCTTTGTATGTATACATATTGCTACTATATGCTTCATCTCCTGTTAAGGTATAGTCTGTATTGTCTAATACATACTCCCCATCTAGTGTCTTGGCTGAATTCAGTTCTACCTTGTATACATTGTCTACATAATATGCTCTCACTTGTAATTTATATACTGTCCCGGTTAAGCCTGTTCCTTC
>CALVTD010000043.1 GCA_944359935.1 uncultured Clostridia bacterium
GTGAAGACATGGTTAGCGCAGGCGTGGGCGATTGGCTCGGCAAAACGGTTTTGTATAACGATCAAGAAATGGTTCTTGTTTCAAATTCAAGCGAAGATTTCCTTAACCAAACAATAGAAAATGCAGAACTATCAATCCAGGCAAACCAATACGCATACAGCCTTAGAACTGTCAGCGGTGGAGGCGGAAGCACGCTGGAATTTAATGCAAGCAGTGAAATTTCTGTTGGCACAAACTTCTATTTGAATGTGCATTTCAATGGCGAAATAAACGGCGCTGTAAGCACACTTGCAACAATGCAAATTCCAGTTATGATTTCAAATGTGGGCGACCAATTTGCATCATATCAAGACGAGAATGACGACCTTAAACAAATTCTTGAAAGCACTCATGCAGCAAAAGGAGTGGTTGCAGGTCAGGAATATCTGTTGATGGCGCCAAGCACCATAGATGACAGAGATTATTTCATGTTGGACACGCAGGGAAGCGCAGAAATTGCATTGATTGACGCAACCATCACAGGCACAAGCCAAGAAATTGTTATTGGCGGCAACAGATACAGTGTTTCAATCGGCGAAAATGGTGGCATTACAGGCTTTTCACCACTTGATGGAACAGAATTAAACATTACAGAAGGGGCGGGTGCAACAGAGGGGCAAACCTTTGTGGCAAACAATATCACATATTATGTTGAAAATATCAGTGCCTCCTCAATGCAAGGCGAATATGACATAACTTTTTATCAAATAACTCGTTCAGTCACAGCGGATGGCGCAAAAACTATTGCGGGCATTCCATACCAACTTGCAAAAGGTGCTTTTGGCTGGGAAATCACTAAATTTGGCGGATTTAAAGTTCTTACAGGTTTAAGTGCAGCAAACGGCAGCGCAGACATCAGTTTTGCAGTGCCAAACCAGTTTGAGGACTTTATGAAGGTTGACACAAACCAAACATATGGTGTTCCTTCTCTTACAATCGAGCATGTGAATGGCAGCGCAATTGACGAAATTGAAGCATACTTCACAATCACGCAGTCGCGCGGAAGTTACAGTTTGTCATATAACTACAACATTTTAATCAGCCCAGACGGAAAAATCGCTCCTGTTACTTATCCGTTTAATGGCTCAACCAGCGAGTTCTTGGAAATGGCGGCTGGCACATCACAATCACCAACCACTCAAACCATCAACCTTGCAGAAGCAATGGGCAGCGACACTCAACACCCAGGAGAAAAGAGAATTGCCGACCAGTTCTTGATTGACAAGGGGGACCCAGACGATGACATTACAGACGGCGCAACCTTAAAAATTCAAGAGGTTAGAATTGGCGACGATATAATTGCAATCAGCGAAGACGGCCTCAGCGCCACCGACGCAAGATTTAGCGTTTCGCTTAACGGCATGAATGTGACCTTTAACAATGTCAGCGGTCAAAATGTAACCGTTGTGCTTGTTCGCTCTTACACTGCCGTGTATGGCGGAGATTTGACTTACACATTCTCAATCAACTCTCAGGCAGTTGAATATTTCATTGAATACACTAATCCAAGCGAAGACAAGGATGGCACTCTTGATGGCTCAACTTGGAGCCTGCCACAGGGCGGAGCACCGGACGGCGAATCGAGCACTCTCACGGCAACAACCAAGCAGCGCACGGATGTTGGCGAAAGCAATGTTGACACAACAAGGGTAACCACAACAATAACTCACGATTTGCCAGAGGGGTATGTAGTTAACTACACAGGCAGCACATTCACACTTTCAATAACCCAGCCAGCCTTCGTGCCACAAGACACAACCTATCACATCTACTTCACAGTCAACGGCTCACCAACCGCAACGCTTGATGTTTTCGTTCCAGCAACGATAACAGCAACGCAACTTAAAACAGACCTTAATGCTGGCGTTATTTATACAGGGGCTGACATAGTTGAATTTGAAGGCCCTGAGGATAATTCTGGCACGATTGATATAGAAGGTATAACAATTGTGGAGGAACAAAGCGACAGTATTGCAAAAGACTTTATTTCAATAGACGAAACCACGCATAACTTAAACATTGAAAACTCGTTGGAAGACTTTACAGTTACATTACGCTTTGAGTATTCTTGGTCTGGCAGCACAGAAAACGGCCAAGTAACCTTCACCTACAACGTGCGTGCAAACATGAGAAGCGTTGCGTCAGTTAATGGCCAAAACGTGGTTGCACAAACCACAAAAGAAATCAATCTCAGCGACTTTACGGAAGCAGCAAATGGAAGTTTGGGTAATAACGATTATAGGCACTTGGCAATAGTTAACGCACAGCCACAAGATACAAACATAATAAGTGCTGGCAATATCGGCATAACTTATGGCGCTAATGTGCTTGATAACAACATCCTGAAAATCACGCCAAACTATGTTGGTTCAAACACACCAACTTCAATTTCAATCACATTTGGCTACTATGCTTTGGATGAAAATAATCAGCCAGATACAAGCACAGACCCACTTTTCACATTCGACAGTGTGATTACGCTTACTGTAACACCAGCGGTTAGCATTGCTGTTAACTATCCAGCGCCAGGCGGCGAAACACTTGCATATGAATCGCTTGCGTTTGACGACCATGAAAATTTCTTCAACAGTACTGCAAACTTTGGATCTGCACCAAGATTTGTTGTTACAAACCTTTCAAACAACACCTGTGAGGTTATAGATTATGAGGATAACTTCTCATTCTCAGTGGTTCAATCTTCAAACATCAGTGTAGACTTTAAGGACAACGTTTTAACTATCTCGAAAGGGAGTGGTTCTGGCCTTAGTTATGCAACCATTCAAATAATCTACAAAGGCGTTATGGCGCAATACACATTCTATGCTTTTGACAGCGTGATTACTTCAACCACAAACGCCACAATCAATCAAAGCGGCAGCGTTGAAACAATCTATGCCGACCGCACACCAGTTGAAGGCTTGGGCGGAAGATACAGATTGCTGGAACTCAATGTTGACGGCACGGCAAGCGATGGCAGCGTATATCAAGTGTATGCCGTTGCGGAAGACGGTGCCGAAGAATGGCTCACCTCGTTTAAGATGAGCAACACGTACTTCGGCCGCACAATCTATGTCGACCATGGGAATAACGACCTTGTTTATGACACTAGCGGCAACCTTATATTAAAAGGTATTGAAGGTAGTGCAGATACCCCAGTTGACATTAAAATCCGCATAGGTTCAGGCTCAGGCGTGGGCGTTGAGTTTTCAAGGCTAGCGGCAAGGGCGGAATATCGCTATGCAACAAATGACGGCAGTTCAATACTAATCACAAGCGATGCAATTACTTATTATGACAATAGTGGTGAGTTAACAAAATGGGCAATCGGTGACCAAGCCACCCTTAAAGTTAGCTATACTTTGGACGGAATTTCAAGCCAAGGTGAAACATCCTTAACCCTTGTAAAACAGATGGATATTGCTGTGGAAAATGAATATGATCCAAACAGCCCAACCTACATTGAGGTTCAGGCACACCGCAACTCTGTTTACAGATTGGTTAACGAGGCTGGCATAACCTTTGCTTCAACAGGCGAGGCGCTTACTGCTGAGGCTGTGGCAAATGCGCGCGCAACCATGACAGTAGAGGTGGTTGACCCTTCGAATGACAATGTGCCAATCAGCGAATGGCCAGCAACATCAACAAACAGAGCAAAACCTTTTGTTTATCAAAATGATGCCGATTCATCATACTTGCTGTTCACAAATATAACTGGCGGCGAAAACAATCGAACAGTGTATGACTTCTATCTGTATGCACAAGGCTGCGCAGTGGATGGAGACTTCGTGCTGTTGAAATTCACCTACACAGTGGATGAGCAAAGCCGCGAATTCTACATTGTTGTAAAAATTGTGCCAGACTATCAAGTTACAATCGCAGGCACAACCATTGCCGAGGCTGGCCAAGTTAACACCGTGGCTGATAATAACAGCAACTATGTTTCAAATCAGCAGCGCCCATACGAGTTTACGCCAGTTGTAACGGGCGAGGATGAGGGGACCACTTACGAGGCAATGACGCTTGCGTCAACCAGCCAAACTGCTGAGGGGCAACTTATCTCAGTTGTAAGGCGAAACTGGAACACAACCAACATTGCAAGTTCGTTTAACTATAAAATCACCGTGCAAGCCGACGGAACCGGTTACAATGCAGCATCAACCATTGGCAAATTGAGGCTTACCGATAGTGGCTGGTCTGGTCCTGGAACTTCGGCGGGCTCTGTATACACAAAAACCGGCGATGTTTCAATTGCGCCTGATTCGGTTGTGTTTGGAACAAAGAGTTATATGGTTGAACTAAGAGATGATTTTGGCTATGTAATTCGTTTCTACTTTAACCTTGTTCCTTCTTCCGACCAGCAGCCAGAGGTTTACCAATCGGCATCGGCAGCAACCTTCACAGAGGGAACTGCATTCGATATCGGCGTGGTTTATGATGCAATTTCAGCTCAGGCGGATGAAGTAGAGGAAGGTGAGCAACAAACTTACACCTCAACAGTAAACCCAAGTCAAGTGCCGCAATCAAACGATGTTTCAAGCATAATTTTGCAAAACTTGGATGCTTGGGGCTACACCACATCTGGGCTAAATGCTGGAAATATCAACGGTATAGATGAAAAATACAAAGGCGCACCAACCTTTGCTGGTGTTACCATCACCAACATCACATTTAGGTATGATGAAAGCACGGCAGTTACACTTAATGCACCGTCAGTATTGCAGTTGCAATTTGGTAACGGAGCAGATGCGCAAACAGCGCTGCCAGGACAATCTATAACAGTTAATGACATTACTTATAAATATGAACCGCTTACCGACGGAATACAACTGGAAGCAGCAATTCAGTTGATAAATAACGACGGCGCTTATTCTATAACATTAAATAACAAATCATATTCTGTAACATATAATGCAGAAACTAATATGATTGAAGCAATTAAAACAAGCGAAGGCAACGATCTACCTAATGGTGCAAGCCTTACTAAGCCAAGTGAACCAAATGGAGAATATGTAATTGGCAACAAGACCTTTAAACTTAGGCATGAAGAAGAGTCAGGAGAGATCTACTTAGATTTTGTGTTCACGACTAGCGGCAAGGAAAATAGCACAAACCCATCGACTTCGTATGATATTTCTCTTGATTTTGAAACATTGCCAACGATGTATAGACTTAACAGTTATTCACAAGTCGGTCTTGCCACCGACGTTACACTTTCACCGTTAAAAACAAAACAAGAAGATGGTAGTCTGGGGGCAGATGCTTGGGCCAATGTTTACAGAGATTTGGCATCTGGCAACTTCACAGTTCCAACCATGCCGGGCTGGATTTATGGCACAAGCGACAGCGCAACGGTTACAATAATCATAACCTTAAGGTCAGCTGGGGAAACTTGTCAGGTTTCTTACAACGCAACCATCACCAAGAACCCAATCTTCTCATCAAGCAGTCGCGTTGTGGTGGATGCTGAAAAGTTTGAAATCAGTAGCAAAGTTAATGTGTCAAGCAGAACAACCACTGGCACTGTTACAGCAACGTTCTATGATGACACATTGCTTGTGATTGTTCCAAGCCAAGGTCAGGTTTCACTTGAATTAACATTCACCGAAAATGGTGAATCAACCACAATCAACAGAACAATCAACAACACCAACACAACAAGGCCAGTTGCGAACTACCTGTCACTCAGCGAAATTTATGGAAAAACGCTTAATAAAGATATAGACATCAGCGTTTATTGGCAAGGTTCCAATGGCGCAGAAGTTTGGAAACATGACAGCAGTGGATACAGCCAAGTTTATAATGTGTTCAAGATTGATGAAAATACATCATATTACTTTGAATTAACATATAGCGGAAGCAATGTGGTTATTTCAGGCTATGGCACAGATCCAGAAGATGTAGAAGCATGGACAACTGGCGAGAATTTGGGCGAGGGCGACCAAATTGCTTTAAACGAAACAAACTATGTAATTGGTTTTACAACCGCTCAAAGCAACAGCATTTCAAAACTTACTTTAACAGCAACAGAAACAGAAGAAACGCAAGAATTAAGGCCAGCAGCCTTTAAACTTGCAGAAGTCACACACGACACCCTCTACATCGAAAACGCAGGAAGAATTGTTGGCAGCGATTACTACTCGGTTAGAAAGTCATATGTAATTCAAGTGGGCGAAGGCGAAGAAGCAGAATATTATCAATACCGCCACGACTTCTACTTGACCTCCGCTTATACCTACTTTGATGACGGTTTAACCGGCGGCAACACGGTAGATGTAATTTATAGCAACGAGTGGGGAGAAAAAGACGAAGAAGTTGGTTATACAGTAGATTTCTCTCAATGGGCAGGAGACATAATGCTTTATAAAGCCGTGGACGGAGATAATGGTGGCGTAAAACAAGAAGAAGGCTCAGGGTCCAAACTGTCTTTATTCTCAGACAACCTAAACAAACTTCGTTTCGAGGTTGCCAGAGTGGATGAAAGCGATCCTAACCCTCCAACAGCGTTCTTTGGTAAAGACGAAGACAACGACACAACGCTTTACACCGGTGCTGACTATGAATTAAACAACAACCAATACATTAGAATTAACATCTATGTTAAAGCGTCAGGTGGGCCAAATGCTCCATGGAGCACTAACAACTTTGACAAACTGCTCGGGTTTATAATCATCACACTCACGGGAGAATAAACTTCCAATTAAAATAATGCCAAGGCAAAACGCTTTGGCATTTTTTTAATATTGGTTATAATATAGTTATGCATTGGGCGTTTTGGGTATTTTTGGCGTTCGGCGTGCTTGCCGTTTTTAACCTACTGCTTTTGGTGGGTATGATTTTTCTTGAAAAAAAGAAGCCGCAAACAATCATTGCATGGCTTACAATTCTAACATTTTTGCCGGGGATTGGCTTTATCTTCTATGTAATGTTGGGCAGCGGGCTTAGCCATCGTGTCAGGCGCATGATTAAGAAAAAAGCAATTTCCGATCGCGACGTGCTTAAAAACATTCGCGGGCTAAAAACCTTTTCGGAGGTCAGCGGCATCAGGTCGCTGGCAAAGGATGGCGACCTGTTAAGGCTGTGTATGGATATGGGCGGCTATCCATGTTTGGGCAACGACATCAAATTGTTTTGCCACGGCCTTGAAAAAATTGCAATTTTAAAGCAAGATTTGCTTGCCGCTAAAAAAACAATCAACATGGAATATTACATCTTTGCCAACGACAAAGTAGGCAAGGAGATTATGCAAATTCTCATTCACAAAGCCAAGCAGGGCGTGAAAGTTAAACTCATCTATGATTCTGTTGGCAGCAAAAACTCTTCCAAGCGCTTTTTTAGAAAACTTGAAAAGGCGGGCGGAGAGGTGGCGGAATTTTTTCCACCATTTTTGCACATTAGAATGATTAACTTAAAACTCAACTATCGAAACCACAGAAAAATTGTGGTGATTGACGGCAAAATTGCCTATACCGGTGGCATCAACATCAGGGACGACCACATGGGCATGAAACGAAAACTCAGCCCTTGGCGAGATGCCAGTGTAAGAATTGAGGGTGGAGGCGCATATCCTCTGCAAAACATCTTTTTGGACGATTGGAGATACGCCAAAAACGATAAAACCCCAGTGGAAAACTACATTAAAGAATATTTTCCAATGCCAGAGGTCAAAGGCGATGCAACCGTGCAGGTAATCACATCTGGGCCAGACGGCAAGTTGCAAAAAATTAAGGAAGTGTTCATCAAAATGATTATTGGCGCAAAAAAGAGGGTGTATTTGCAAACGCCATATTTTGTGCCTGACGATGCTTTTATTTCGGCGCTGACAATCGCCAAAAAAAGCGGAGTGGATGTGCGAATAATGCTGCCGGGCAAGCCCGACAAAAAAACTGTGTATATGTCAACGCTTTCCTATGCAAGGGAGATGGCAGAGATTGGCATAAAAATTTATTTCTACAACGGGTTTATGCATGCGAAAACACTGCTTGTGGATGACAACAAACTTTCGGTGGGCAGTTGCAATTTAGATAACCGTTCGTTCGGGCTTAATTTTGAATGCACAGCAATCATATACAGCGAAGAGGCCAACAAGCAGTATCTAGAATATTTTGAGGAAGACATTGCCGAGTCGGTGCTTGCGGATGAGAACTATTTCAAAAAAGCGCCAATTATCACAAAAATGGGTCAAGCGTTTTTCCGTTTGTTTGCACCATTGCTTTAAAAAAACAAGCCGTTTGGCTTGTTTTATTTTGCATTTTTAAGTTTGCGTTCAAATTCGCGAAGAACCTTTTTTCGGTCCACACTGCACAGCAAAGTTATGTTGCTTGAAGGGTTCTCATTAAAAAGCGTCTGTCCGCGTTTTCTGCCTATGTCGGTGTTAACCGAAACATCCACTTGCTTAGAGGTGTAATACTGCGGGCGAACCAAACTCATCAGCGCGCATAGGTCATGCGTTGCAAATTTGTCAGTCGGCAGCAGCAGGTCGTGATAGCCAGTGTAGAGTTTTTTAACCATATCGCCTGTAAAATTCAATGCGCTCCATTTTTCTAAAATAGGCTGGGTGATGAAAGTGTTTATGCCAAGTTCTTTTGGGCTGAAAATGATTTTTAGCCCGCTTTTTACAATCATGTCGCAGGCATCAGGGTCACTGTAAACATTGAAGCCGGCATATTTCGTGATGCTGCCAGTGCCGTCCAGAGAGCCGCCCATTAGCACAACTTTTTTGATGTAATTTTTAACGTTTGGATATTTTTCAAGTGTTTTGGCAAGGTTTGTGCTTGGGCCGAGGCAGACGATTGTTATTTGATTTTTATTTGCCAGAATGGTGTCGCGCATTGCCTCGCAAACGCCATAGCCGCGCCTGTTTATGGTTTTTTTCTGCGTGTCGGTTACTTCAATCAAGTTGCCAAGGCCTTTTTTGCCGTGCACGTTTAAGTCATGAACCATGCGTTTTTTTAGCGGCTTAACACTGCCTTTAACAACTGGAATTTGATATCTCTCAAAAGTTTGGGTGATAAACAAAGCGTTAAGAGTGCACTGGTTTGCATCCACATTTCCGCCCACCACGCTCACCAACATGATGTCAAGTTCATCACAAAGAAAACCATATATCATCGCTATGGAGTCGTCTACACCTGGGTCAACATCTAAAATTATCTTTTGTTTTTTCAATTTTCACCTGCCATTAGTGTTTGCAATATTTGGTTGATTATTAGTATATCATATATTCAATTTATTTCATAACAAAACAAAAGTTTACAAAAAAAGGCGAAATGGTTTCGCCTTAATTCACCTGTGAAAAACTGCTGTTTGAAGCGGTTATTGTGAAGGTGAACAGCCCGCCACTTCGCACAACTGTGATGTCAAACTGGTCGCCAGGTCGCACATCCAGCAGAAATTCCTCAAATTCAAAAGCCCTGCTAAATTCAATGTCGGTGCCGTTTAAACTTACTGAAACAATTTTATCGCCAACTTGCAGGTTCTGTGCCGCATCGCCAGAAACAGCGGTTACAACAATGTCCTCTTTGATAAAGGTTAGGCCAACTTCTTCGTCATACACAGCGGTGCTGTTTGAGCCATCAACTTCTGCGCCAAAGTTATACACGCTGAGTTTTTGACTGCCGTAGGTTTCATGCTGATACAAAATGTTGTCCACAACATTGGTTACAAGCGCAACTGGAATTGCGTCGCCCATATTTTCGGCGCTGTCATTGCCCGCGTTCACTATGCCCAGCAGCCTGCCTTTCTCGTCAAACAGTCCACCGCCAGAGTTGCCGCTGTTGATTGGCGCATCGGTGCGGATGCACCTGATAATCACATCATAGAAATCGCTGTA
>CALVTD010000044.1 GCA_944359935.1 uncultured Clostridia bacterium
TTTTTTTTTTTTGGAAGCGGGAAATTTCTTGAACGCACAAGATAATCGTATTTTGATTGTTTAATGCGCTGATTTATTTCATCTTTATGCTCGTTGTAAATTTTCATAAATTTTTCTTCGTTAGCAATAAGGTAAGAAAGAATTTTTGTGTCACCATGGCGGTCGTTTATTGTGTAGCGCGTTTGCATCAACATTGCTCTATTTTCATCTGCGTAAAAATAAATTGCCTCACGCTTAAAATCCACTTCGTCCTTACCTATGCCATATTTGCAAATATCTTTTTTGGAAACGAACGCTTTTTCCTTGTCATAAAAATCAATGTGCGAAAGGCCATTGTCGCCGCTATTTACTGTGTATCTTAACACAGCATTTTCCTGCTGAGCCCTCTTTTGCAAATTTAAAAAACTTAAAATATCCTGTGTTTCTTCTTCTGTGTCGATATTAAAAATATTTTCAAAATCTTCTTTTGAAATTTTAAAGTCGTCAAAATAATGCCTGCCCAAAAGGTCGGCATATTTGCATCTATAATAAATTGTTTTAAGTTTGTTTATACGCATACTTCACCTTAAAATCACAATGAAATTATATCACCAGCCACTTTCTTTGTCAATATGCAAAAAAAATCGCTTTTTAAAGCGATTTTTTTAATATTATCCAACATTTTCATCTTTAACAATAACTGGCATAACTTCACGATATTTCTTAACACCAGTTCCTGCTGGAATAAGTTTTCCAATAATAACATTTTCTTTGATGCCTGTAAGATTGTCAACTTTGCCTTTAAGCGCTGCGTCTGTAAGCACCCTTGATGTTTCTTGGAATGATGCTGCTGAAAGGAATGACTCTGTTGAAAGCGATGCTTTTGTGATGCCTTGCAAAATTCTTTTTGCAGTTGCTGGCACCCCACCTTCTTGAAGAACCCTGTTGTTTTCCTCTTCACATTTATATGTGTCAACAAGTTCGCCAGGAAGAAGGTTTGTATCGCCAGAAGACTCAATTTTAACCTTTTTAAGCATTTGCCTGATGATGATTTCAACGTGTTTGTCGTTCACACCAACATCTTGGCTTCTGTAAGCGCCGATAACTTCGCTAAGCAGATATTCTTGCAGGCCCTTCAAGCCACGCAATCTAAGCAAATCTGCTGGGTTGCATGGACCTTGTGTAAGTTGGCTGCCTGGCTCAACAATGTCGCCATCTTTAACTGCAAGCACAGCAGGCTTTTTGATTTCATATTCCTCATCACCTTCCTTAGATGAAACTGTGATGATGTAATATTTTTGGTCTTGTTTAATTTTAACGCGACCTGCAACCTCGCTAAGCACGCATTCACCTTTTGGTTTTCTTGCTTCAAAGATTTCTTCAACCCTTGGCAAACCTTGTGTGATGTCGGCAGTAACGGCTGAACCACCTGAGTGGAAGGTTCTCATTGTAAGTTGTGTTCCTGGCTCACCGATCGATTGAGCAGCGATAATTCCAACAGCCTCGCCAACGGTAACCAGATTTTTACCAGAAAGGTTTCTTCCATAGCACTTTGCGCACACACCATGCTTGCATTTGCATGTGAGAAGTGAACGAATTTGAACTTTTTTAATTCCAGCGGCCTCAATTTGAGCAGCCTGAGCCTTGGAAATCATTTCGTTAGATTTAACAATAACTTCTTTGGTTTTAGGGTCAACAATGTCGTCAACGGCAACTCTGCCATAAATTCTTTCAGCCAAAGTTTCTTGAACGTTTCCGCTGTGGCTTAAATCGCTAACCCAAATGCCCTTAACCGCTTCGCCATTGTCTGCAAAGCAATCTTCGCTTGTGATAACCACATCTTGTGCAACATCCACAAGCCTTCTTGTAAGGTAACCAGAATCGGCTGTTTTAAGAGCGGTATCCATAAGGCCTTTTCTTGCACCTCTTGCAGAAAGGAAGTGCTCAACTGGTTGAAGACCGTGAATGAAGTTGCTTCTTACAGGAATGTCAATTTTTTGTCCAGAAGCCGCAGTTTTAAGACCAACCATACCGCAAACAGAGTTCAACTGTTGTGCAGAACCACGGGCACCTGAAACAATGATGGTTTTAAGTGGGTTGCCGTCTTTAAGTTCGTCCAAAGCCTCGCCTTCAAGTTTCTTTTGAACGGCAGACCAAACTTCGATGTTATTATCAATTTTTTCATCGTTGGTGATAAGCCCACGCTTGAACAATTTTTCATTTTCAAGAACTTTTGCCTCAGCCTCTGCAAGGTATTCCTTTTTGTGGCTTGGTTCAGTTCCGTCAAACGCGTTGATTGTGTTTGCAATGAGTGTTGAGAATTTATAACCCAAATCTTTGATGTTATCAATCAAGATAGAGCACTGTGTTGTTCCCAATTTATCATATGCCAGTGCGATGATGTTTTTAAGGTCTTTCTTGCCAACGGTTTTGTTAATTTCAAGTTCGCAATAATTTTCAGGATTTGTTCTATCAATCAGCAAGCCCTCTGGAATTGTTTGGCTGAAAATAATTCTGCCAATGCTGGTGGAAATGCGTTTTGAATAGGTTTTTCCGTCAACTGTTTTTGTCATTCTAACTTGAATTTGTGCTTGAATGTCAATAACATTTGTTTGATAAGCAATCATAGCCTCTTCAACAGAGTTGAAAATGCTGTTCTCGCCTTTCTTGCCTGGCAAGATTTGTGTCATGGAATAGCAGCCAAGCACCACGTCCTGAGTTGGTGTAACAATAGGCTCACCGTCTGCCAATTTCAAGATGTTGTTGGATGCAAGCATAAGCGTTCTTGCCTCTGTTCTTGCATCAAGTGAAAGTGGAACGTGCACAGGCATCTGGTCTCCGTCGAAGTCCGCGTTGAACGCTGTACATGAAGATGGGTGAAGTTTAATTGCTCTACCCTCAACCAGCACAGGCTCAAATGCCTGAACAGAAAGTCTGTGAAGTGTTGGTGCACGGTTAAGAAGTACAGGATGTTCTTTAATAACCTCGTCAAGAATATCCCAAACGATTGGTTTTTCTCTTTCAATCATGCGCTTTGCGCTTTTGATGTTGTTGGATTTGTTAAGTTCAATAAGCCTGTTGATGATGAATGGTTTGAAAAGTTCAAGTGCCATTTCTTTTGGCAGACCACATTGATACATTTTAAGTTCTGGGCCAACAACGATAACGCTTCGGCCTGAATAATCCACACGCTTACCAAGCAGGTTTTGTCTAAACCTACCCTGTTTTCCTCCAAGCATGGAAGTGAGTGATTTCAAATCGCGTTGTTTAGAGCCCTGAACGGCTTTGCCGCGCTTACCATTGTCAATCAAGTTGTCAACGGCCTCTTGCAACATACGCTTTTCGTTTCTAATGATAACCTCTGGTGCACCAAGTTCCATAAGTTTTTTAAGACGATTGTTTCTGTTGATTACACGGCGATAGAGGTCGTTAAGGTCGGAAGAGGCATATCTTCCGCCATCAAGCGGAACCATTGGACGAAGGTCTGGTGGAAGCACTGGAAGCACATCCAAAACCATCCATGTTGGGTCATTTCCGCTTTTCAAGAACGACTCAACAACATCCAATTTTTTGATTGCTTTAATTCTTCTTTGACCTTTCATGGTTGGAAGTGCGCTTTTAAGCGTTTCACTTTCCTTTTTAAGGTCCACTTGTGAAAGCAATTTTTTGATTGCTTCCGCGCCCATGCCTGCCTCAAAAGAGCCATAGCCATATTTTTCAATTGCATCACGATATTCTTTGTCTGTGATGATTTGTTTGTAAACAAATTCGGTGTTTTTAGGGTCGATAACGATGTAGTTAACATAATAAACAACTTGTTCGAGTGCTTTTGGAGTGAGGTCTAAAAGCGTTCCAATTCTGGAAGGAACAGACCTGAAATACCAAATATGCGTTACAGGAGCGGCAAGTTCTATATGACCCATCCTTTCTCTTCTAACCTTTGCACGAGTAACCTCAACACCGCACTTATCACAAACCACGCCACGATAACGTATGCGCTTATATTTTCCGCAATGGCACTCCCAGTCTTTTCTAGGTCCAAAAATTTTCTCGCAAAAAAGACCGTCCTTTTCAGGCTTCTGTGTGCGATAGTTGATTGTTTCAGGCTTAGTTACTTCACCGTGGCTCCATTCTCTAATTTTTTCTGGTGAAGCAATGCCTATTCTAATTGAATCGAAGTTATTGAGTTCAAACATAACTTTCTCCCTTTTATCTGTCTAAATCTATATAATTATTCGTCAAAATCTCCAAAATCATCGAAGAGGTCTGCTGTGTCGATTGCTGATGAAGAGGTTTCTTCTTCATAAGATTTTTTAACTTCATCTTCCTCTTCCTCGGTTTTTTCAGCCTCTTGTTTCAACAAGTCGTCAAAATCAAGTGAAATATCATCAAAATCATGTTCAGCCTCAATTGGAGTGATGTGTTCATCCTGCTCGTCCATTGAAAGTTCGTTGATGGAAATTTCTTGATTTGATTCTGTTAAAATCTTGATGTCCAGTCCAAGAGCCTGCAATTCTTTTACAAGCACTTTGAAAGACTCTGGAATTCCAGGTTCGGCAATAGGCTGACCTTTGATGATTGATTCATAAGTTTTTGTTCTGCCAGTGATGTCGTCAGATTTGATTGTAAGCATTTCTTGCAGAACATGGCTTGCGCCGTATGCTTCAAGTGCCCAAACTTCCATTTCACCAAATCTTTGTCCACCAAAGAGTGATTTTCCTCCAAGTGGTTGTTGAGTGATAAGTGAATATGAGCCGATTGAACGAGCGTGAATTTTGCTGTCAACCATGTGTTCAAGTTTAAGCATATATTTGTAACCAACTGTGGTAAGATTGTCAAAAGGCTCACCTGTTCTTCCATCGTAAAGTTGAACTTTGCCGTCTGCTGGGAAGTTGTTGCTTACAAGCAATTCTTGAATTTGGTTGATGTCTGCGCCGTCAAAGTCTGGGGTTGCAATTTTCCAGCCAAGCGAGCCAGCAACAAGGCCCAAGTGAGTTTCAAGCACCTGACCAATGTTCATTCTGGAAGTAACACCAAGTGGGTTAAGCAAAATGTCAAGTGGCTTGCCGTTTGCCATGTAAGGCATATCGTTTTCAGGCATGATGATTGAAACAACACCTTTGTTTCCGTAACGTCCTGCCATTTTATCGCCGACAGACAGTTTACGCTTTTGAGCGATTGTAACCCTAACCATCATGTTAACGCCAGCGTCAAGTTCGTCTTTATTTTTCTTTGAGAACACCTGAACATCAACAACAACGCCCTCTTTGCCGTGTTTAACACGAAGTGATGTGTCTCTCACCTCTCTTGCCTTATCACCGAAGATTGCACGAAGCAGCCTTTCTTCTGGTGTAAGTTCGGTTTCGCCCTTAGGCGTAACTTTACCAACCAAAATGTCGCCCGACCTAACCTCGGCACCAACACGGATAATTCCGTTTTCGTCCAAGTTTTTAAGGGCTTCTTCACCAAGGTTTGGAATATCACGAGTAATCACCTCATCACCAAGTTTGGTGTTTCGGCAGTAAACTTCCTCTTCCTTTAAGATGATGGTTGTATAAACGTCCTCTTTTACAAGGCGTTCGTTGATAAGAATAGCGTCTTCAAAGTTATATCCTTGCCAGTTCATGTAACCTACAAGAATGTTTTTGCCAAGCGCAAGTTCGCCGTTCTCACAGCCGTAACCGTCATAGATTACATCGCCTTCTTTAACCTTTTCGCCTTTTTTAACACAAGGTTTTTGGTTGTTACAGGTTTCGGCATTGGTTTTTTCAAACTTGGTGAGTGGATAAATATCCTCATCACCTTTTTCAGTTAAAATTCTAATTTCATCAGCGCTGACATATGAAACTGTTCCCGCCCTCTTTGCAAGGCCAAGCGCGCCGCTGTCTCTTGCGGCTCTGTATTCCATGCCAGTTCCAACAATAGGTGCTTCTGGCCTAAGCACAGGCACAGCCTGCCTTTGCATGTTTGCACCCATCAGCACACGGTTAACTTCGTTTGAGTTAAGGAATGGAATAAGTGCACTTGCCACTGAAATATATTGGCGTGGGGAAACATCCATATAATCAATTTGACTTGCAGGCACTTCACCCATGGTTGCACCGTGTCTTGCCATAACACGCTTGTTGATAAATCTGCCATTTTCATCAAGAGGCTCGGTTGCTTGGGCAATGTAAGCCTTGTCTTCAATGTCGGCCATCTTGTATTCATATTTCTTTGAAACTATGCCTGTTGCTTTGTCAACTGGGCGGTAAGGCGTTTCAAGGAAACCATATTCATTCACTTTAACATAGGTTGCAAGTGTGTCGATAAGACCAATGCTCTGTCCTTCTGGGGTTTCGATGGCGCATATTCTGCCATAGTGTGTGTAGTGAATATCACGAATTCCCACATCGGCACGCTCTTTCTTAACACCGCCAGGGCCGACAGCGGAAATTCTTCTTTTTTGTGAAAGACCAGAAAGTGGGTTGTTTTGGTCCATAAGTTGTGAAAGTTGTGATTGGGAAACAAAGTCTTTAAGTGCTTTGTTGATTGGTTTTGGGTTGATAATCTGGGCAGGAGTGACTTCGCTAAGTTCCTTTCCCTGCAAAGATTCTTTGATGTTTGTTGAAAGTTTTTGAACACCGGAACGGAAGGCTTTTCCAAGAAGTTCACCAACCGTTGCAAGGCGTTTGTTTGAAAGGTGGTCAACTTTGTCATAAGTGCCCACGCCTTCAAGGCAATCAAGGTAAACGCTGATTGTGGCAAGGATGTCATCCATGGTAAGTGTTGTAACAATAAGGTTTTTAGCGTTTTCTTTAATTGCTTCAAGTCGTTTTTCTTTGGTTTTGTTTTCCTTCAAAATTTGCATGAGGGTTGGATAGTAAACTTCCTCTGTAATTCCAAGCGCTCTTTCATCGCAAGGAATAACTGCGGAAAGTCTAACCCTGTTGTTGCCTCTCATGAGGTGCTTTTTGCCGTTTACTTGAATCCAAACTTCGTTGATGCCAGCATCTTGAATTTGGCGCGCTTTTTCGGTTGAGATGATTTCACCTGCTTTAACAAGCACCTCATCTTTAACTGCAATGTTTTCAGCGGCGATAAGCCCTGGCAACCTGTTTGCAAGTGCAAGACGGCTGTTAAATTTAAATCTTCCAACGTTTGCAAGGTTGTAATAAGCATCGGTGAAGAAGAATGCGTTCAAGTAGTTTCTTGTAGACTCAGCAGATGGAACATCCGATGGACGAGATTTTCTTGCAAATTCCAAAAGTGCCTCGTCCTGAGTTTGTTGTGGCTCACGGTCAAGCGCGGCTTTGATGTATTTGTTTCCGCCAAACACCCTTTCAATATCTGCACTTGTGAAACCAAAGCATTTTAAGAACACACCAATAGAAAATTTGTGCTGTCTGTCCACAACCATTTTAACTGCTTCATTTGCGCCCTGCTCAATTTCAAGCCACATTCCCCTTTCAGGAATCATCTGTGCGCGAAGAGTGGAGTTATCTTCTTTCTCTCTTGTAAGGTAAACACTTGGAGAACGAACAATTTGAGAAATAATCACTCTTTCAATGCCGTTAGTAAGGAAGGAGCCATTTTCACTCATAAGAGGGATGTCACCAAAGAACACTTCCTGCTCAATAGCCTCGCCTGTTTCTTCAATAACAAACCTTGCCTTAACTTTAAGCGGAACAGAATATGACGCGCCTCTTCTTTTGCATTCTTTCATAGAATACTTAGGCTCGTCTGCCAAATTTATGTCAAGGAAATAAAGTTTTGCTTTTCCGCTGTAATCAACAACTGGCGAAAACTCATCAAGCACACTTCTTATACCATGCTCGATAAAGTTTTTGTATGAATCTTTTTGAATGCTCAAAAGGTCTGGGATTGGAGCAATTTCATCAAGTTTTGAAAAAGAATATCTTTCGGTTCTTCCAAATTTTTGTTTTTTAAGTGATAATGCCATGTCGTTCTCCTTATAAACTGAGAAATATGCGATAATATAACAAAAAAAAGGGTGTAAAGCGCCCATAAAGGCGCCTTAAAAAACCCTTTTTTTAAGCCCTAAAACACATCATTTCCCCACTTGCACATAATCGTCTATTGCATTCTACCATATTCGCAAATTTTTGTCAACAGTTTTTTTGCAATTTTTTTAAGACAAAATTATGCCGAAATTGGTTTAATAATGGCTAGATTAAAAGATTTTGTTCAAACGCAAGTGTTGACAACGCTGATGACGAAGTAACCCAAAGCGCATTGCCTGCAAACTTGTTATAAAACCCTGTTAAAGCCTCACTTATTGCAACTGGCTCTGCATTATCCTCGCTTGTGGCAGTATACAATCCTGTGCCATATTCATTCTGGTTTATTGAAATTGTCATTTCACCCTTTTTAGCGGTTACAGTTGTGTATCCGTATGCCAAAATGTCAACCTCTTCGCTCCATGCCCCGCTTAAACTGCTGTTAAACACATTCGAAAGGGTGGTTGCTGTTCCGCCGATTGAATACGAAACGCCTTTGGCGTCTTCCTCCTCATGCCAAGCACCCCAGTCTGCATACACATTAGGTGCGATTGCAAAATATCTTGTGCCACCTTCAAAGTATGTTGGATTTCCGTTGCCCGAAACCTGAACACTTCGCACTTGTGCGGCAACACTTGAAGAGTTGTTATCCCCCACCGTGATGTTGTAAACGGAGGTTGTGTAGATGTTTGTTAAGGTTAAACTTGAAGCGCTGCTCATGCCGATTATTCCGCCAAAACGCGCGGTGATTGCCATGGAGTAGGTGTAAGTGTCGATGGTGAGTGATGTGGCCTGGCTGTAACTGTCGCTTATTGAAACTGTTGCAGTGTCGTTCACCAAACCGATAATTCCGCCGATGATTGGGTTTGCGGTTTGCCCTTCAACTTCAAGCGTAATATCTTTTACGCCTGCCTGTGAAATTGTAACCTGCGCGCCTGTTGCAATCTCGCCCACAACGCCACCAAGCGTGCTTCTTGCAATCATGTTGCCGTCAACAATCACCTGTGAGATTATGTTGTTGCTGCCTTGAACAACTCCCACAATTCCGCCAACGCTATCCACGGTGTTGACATCAACTGTTGCTGTTGGTTGGTTTCCAATTACATAGCCCTGCTGCATATAAGCGGTTGTAACCCTTCCACCATTTCTCAACAGGCCTGTAATTCCGCCTATGGCGTCAGCCACATATGGTGAAAGCGTGAAGGTTGCGCCGGTAACACCGTAATCATACACATACGCATTTGAAAGCGAACCTTTTATTTCACCTGAAATAAATCCGCCATATCTGTATGCGTTAATCCTCATTGATGCGTTAACTGAAACAAACACATTGTTTGCTGATGCCGACCTTGCAATTCCACCAAACGCAAGGCCTGCCTTTGCGCCCAGAATGTTGATTGCGCCGCGCGAAACTGTTGTGCCGCTAAGTGTGCCGCGGCCACCCATATATCCAATCACGCCGCCTGCAAAGGAAAGTTGTGATAAATCTTCACTTTCATAATCAATCACAGCGCTTGTGCCTGGAACATAGGTTGCAAATGCGCCAATAAGTGAGTCTACATTCTTGATGTCGTAACTGCCCAAGGTTAAACCAATCACGCCACCAACAATGTTTTTGCCAGTTACTGTAACAATCTCGTCCGCCTCGGTTGTGTCCATTCCAGCGGTTGAGCCATAAACGGTGATGTTATAAAGGTTAGCATTTTGCAAAGTTCCGGCAACGCTTCCAACGATGTTAGCGTTGGTGAAAGCCACCTCTTGCGGAACAAGCGTCAAGTTCATAACAGCGGCGTTAACATTGTTTACGCCTGTTATGCTTGCAAACAAGCCTGCACTTTCACTTGCTGAACTTGAAGTAAGTTGAATGCCTGAAATGGTTGCACCGTTGCCTTCCAAGTTGCCTCTAAAATCTAACTGGTAAAGGCTGGTGTAGTCAACGGCAAGCGAAGAGTAACTTATGTCGCATGCCAGTCTGTAATTGCCAGAGGCAATTTTGCTTGGAGTAACCAAGTAGTTTTCCATAGACTCAGCCGAATACAGCACATATGGATTGAACACGCTGCCATCTTCTGGCGTGCCCGCTGCGGTGGCATACTGATAAACAAGCATGCCGTTTGCATCGGTTGTTGTGCCGATGTTTTGCTTTTGACTTGTTGCAATTATGTTTGCGCTAACAAGTTCCAATCTTCCGCCTGCAAATTGCTGACCGTTGAACCTATCGGTTGTTGAGCCGTCGCTATAAAACCATACGCTGTTGTAAGCAGGAGTGTTGGAATAGGAATAATTTGCAAAGTATTGTGAGAGGTTCGCAAAATCATTTCTAGTAACCTGCCCATTGTTTTCGTTGTATGTAAGTTGGCTTACACCTTCATGAGAAAGCGGAGAAAGCGTTACGTTTATGTTGTTTCCTCTAATGTAGTAACAGTCTGCAAATGTGCCATTGCCATCGCCTGCAAAGTAGTAGTTTGTTGCACTGTTATCGCCAGTGATTTTGCTGGTTGAGAAGCATCTTTCAATGCTTGCAAGGTTTGTGAACACAAAGCCCGCACTTCTTGAAGATGTTAAAATTGGAATGTTGGAATAACAATCTTCAATTATGCCCTGGTTGGTGTGCACAAATCCGCCCACTTGCACGCTGGAATTGAGCATGCTGTTTGTGCCATCTGCATACACCTTATCCGCGGTAACTTCACCAGAAACATAACTTGTGATTATCCTCGCATTTTCACCATTCACGGCGCTGAGGCCGCCCATCACAAACACATTGTTGTAAGTTGAATTACACATCAGCAGCCCCTCTTTAAATGCAGATGACGCGATTGTGCCTTGGTTTGTTCCGACCACTCCGCCCATGCTTACAAGGCTCTGCGCCTTTATGCTTGACCTGCTGTTTGTAACAAACCCAACATTTTGCCCAACAACTCCACCAAAGTAATATCCCTCAGCGGCAGGAGTGTTTGTGAATGTTAAATAAACAGTTGTGTTTTGGTTGGTTTGAACACTTGCGTTGGTGATTGCGCCATTGTTAACGCCTGCCACCAAACCAAACACCACCGCAGTGGATGCGGAAGAAGCGAACGAAACCGCGCTTACATCATCACTGCCAATTTCGATTGTGATGTTTTTAAGAATTGTGGATGCGCCAACGCTGCCAAACAATCCCGCCTGTGTTAAAGTGCCAATGTCATATTGTTCATCACTAAATATAAATTTGAAGTTGTTGCCATCAAAATATGCAATTTGTGTTTCAAGCGGCACGAATGTCTCTGCTGGAACTTCTATGTCGTTAAGCAGGATGTAATATCCACCCGCTTCCATAGTCAAAAATTCCTCATATGTTGTTATTGGAATTGGGCTTTCTTCCGAGCCGCGCATATACGAATAAATATCAAACTCGGTGTAAATTCTGCTTGCCACGCCTTCTGTGTCACCACTGCCAACAAAGGTGTAAATGCCACCGCTAATTCTGTAATTGGCTTCATACGAGAAGAAATAGCGTCTGGACGAAACTTGATGCGCCCTGTAAGTGGTAAGCGACAAGCCCGATGTGCTTAAATATTGAATGGAAATTGAATTGTCTGGGGTCAACACGCTTGCAGTGGATGCTTCTTTTTGAAGAGGAATTGAGTAGATTGGAATGCCCTGGTCGTTGTTTACATTAAGGTCGGTATAAAGCGTCCATGTGCCAGAATTTGTAAGTTCACTCAAGAAGTTTTCAACAAGCGCCACAACTGTGGTGTTGGCAGCATTGTATTCAATCATATCCTCAAAGCCAACCGACAAACTCATCCTGTCGCCAACTGCAACATCTATTGTGCCGTCAACCATGCCAGAGATTATGTCTTGATTTTCATTGTTGTAACTGTAATTGATTACATATTCAAGAATGGTTATTTCAATGCTGTCGCCAGCCGTAACCTCCTGCCCGAACTCGTTAGTTCTGGTTGCAGTAAGCATAACTGCAAATGTGTTATTTCCACCTGCATAGTCTATTGTGTCGTTTGTGATAGCAAGTTGATATGTGCCCGTTTGCTCATCCAAAACAATCTGTGCAAGTTGTGGATTTGAGGTTGTGAGGGTTATTTCTTCATAGCCCACTGCCTGAACATTGAGGTCATATGTCAAGCCCCTCGCCACCTGAGTTTTGCCTGGATATTCAGCAAAATCAACCGAAACAAATTCCTGCCTGTAAATTGTGAATGGGAACGACTGCGAGAACACGCCGTCATCATAGGTCACTGCAATATCCACAGCAACGCTCTGCCCATCTACAATGTTGTTGTTTGAAAACATGTATCTAATATAGAACTGTCCTTGATAGCCGCTTATACTCTCCAAAACTTGCCTTGAAATTCTAATGCCATTGGCTGTGATTTCCGCGCCAGCAATTTCTGTGAACGAGCCATTTGAACTGTCATAAGTTCCAAGTGTAAATGACGCAATGCTTGCACCTTGCAAACTGTTGATTGCGTTGTTTGTAATTTCAACATAGTCAAAGTCTGCATCTATCGGTGAAAGTGTAACCGACAGCACGCCTGCCCTGCCAGGCACTACAAAATTAGAATCCTCTATGCCAGAAATTGAAGGGAAATTGTTTACAATAATTGTGTCAACATTTTCCTGATGCAGTGCAATTTCAATGGTTTTTAAAATCGTGTCAGGATTACTTACTGCCCTCAAATTTAAATAGTAAGTTTTGTAAATATTTTGTGCGCGTCTGTTTGCAAACGCGGTTGAATTTTTGTCAACATTTATGCTTAGGTTAAACTGCAAATCGCCGCTTTCTGTAACAGTTGCGTTGAATAAATCGGTTGCCACGCCCTCTTCGTCAACTATTTCAAGTTGTCCATCTGTTGTAACCAAGGTGTCATTTACATAATCACTGGTGATTACAACAAGGTCAGTGTCGCCACTGCTTGGCGTCAGCACATATCTATCTTTTACGGTGTTGATTGCAGTTGCGCCTTCATAATAATTGATTGTTACATTATCCAAAGTTGTGATGTCAAGTTTATATTCCTGTCCGTCAACATTGGCCACGATTGCCGCAGAAAGGTTAATTTTATCTTGCATTGCTCCATCATCGGTTGTCGCCGAAGAGGTTTTAACAAAAGTTAGCCCATCACGAGATTTCTCATATGTGCCATATTTCATTTCGCCGCTAACCGAAGCAGAAACCGAATAATTTTTTACAAGTTGAATTAAATTGCCATCAATTGTAACAAGCCCATCTCTTGAAATTGAAACAGGTTTTTGGTTGCCTGAGACATCTTCAATAGTGGTGTTTAAAATATATGATGGAGAAATAAGCACATCTACGCCAGCATTGGAATACACATTAAACCTTGCATTCTCGCCAAGCGTAAGATTGCCAATGGTGAAAATGCCGGTTTGCCTTTCCAGCACAACTTCGCCACCATCTCCTATAATGTCGCTGTTAATTTTATAGGATTGAACATTAAAGTAATTTATAACATTAAAGTAAATAACTTCATTTTCTTTTTGATTGAGCAGGCTGCTTATCTCCACTCTGGCAAGCCCTGTGCCTTTAACAACAATCTGCCCTGTTGAGGAAATTTCAAGGATGGAACTTGAAGATGTCATGGTTACATCCGAGCCCTCAATGATGATTGGATACAAACTGTCACCCACATTCAATGTGTTTAATGGGTCAAGAGCCTCTTGTGCCGCATAAAGGTTTGAGGTTGTGAAATTGCCGTTTTGATAACTGCCCGCTGCCTCAAAATAATATGCGTTAATCACTTTGATGTCGCCACCATTGGCACTTTCAAACTGATAAAAACCATTGTCTTCATTTGGTTTTATGCTGAACGCTGTTGACATATCCTGGAAATTGTGTATGTCAATAACCTCATCAGTTGCCTCGTTTACAATAACAACATCCGCATAGAATTGGTCAATGGTGAAGTTATCTCGAATGCTGGTTTCCTTAGGAACTGCTTCCCTAGTTATGTATGAAGAAAACTCAGCAAAACTGCTGCTATCAACAGAGGTGTATGAATTTCCTCCATCCTCTGTTCTACCCAACCAGAAAGCAAGTTTGCTGTTCCTTGCATTTTCTTCCAACCCATAAAGCGGTGAAGTTTCTATCGAGGTTATATCTGTAAACAGCACTGCCATTGATGCGTAAATGCCTGTGCGCACTCCGTCATCAGTGGATTGAACTTTAATGTTGCCCGCACTGTTTCCTGGGAATGTGGTGTTTGGCAATTCTACATTGCTTGTGATAGATATTGCAATCAAACCAATTTCATTTCCACGAACAAACACACGAGTGGTTATTGTGTTTAACTGCCCGCCAGTCATCTCTCTTACAATGCCGGCCGCACTGTTAGCGAAAATTTCGCCGCCTGCAAGAATTTGTGTGATGCTGCCTGAGGAATAACCGCTAAC
Organism: uncultured Clostridia bacterium; assembly: GCA_944359935.1. Classification (GTDB taxonomy): domain Bacteria; phylum Bacillota; class Clostridia; order Christensenellales; family UBA1242; genus Caccovivens. The sequence continues at coordinate 14,394 of CALVTD010000044.1, forward strand.
CGCCGCAGCATTGCCCGCCAGATTTTGGCTGTTGTCGCGCACATCAATCATCGCATAAACCGAATATGCACCATAGCCAAACAGGCTTGCCCTTTCCTCTTCCGTGCGCCCCTGTATTGCGCCCGTGGAATAACCAGCAATGCCGCCCACAAAGGTGTTTTGATTGCCGTTTGAAACTCTAACGCTCATTTGCGCGTCAAACAGCACATTCATGTTGGAAATTGTTCCATTGTTTTCCCCTACAAGCCCGCCAATGTTTCCATAAGCAGCATTGACGCTGCTTGCAGCAAGCCTTGCTGAAATGCCGTCCAAGGTGCCGTTTAAAACGCCGGCAACCAAACCAACATTCACAGAATTTTCAGTTGAAACATTTATGTTTCCTTCAAAAGTTATGTTTGAAATCGTTCCCGAAACCTCGGCAAACATGCCGTATTGGTCATTCACGCCTTCGGTGATTGTAAGGCCCGTAATCACTCCGTCGCCGCTCTCGCTTACAATTGAGCCCGAGAAAGCAACAACCGTGCCATCACTGGTTAAATTTTTGCCGAGAGGAAGATAAGAGGCATACGCACTCATGTCAATGGTGGTTTCAAGCCTGTAATGAGCCTCCATTGCCGCTCTGCTTGTGCCAATTGCAATCACATCCTGCGCATTTTGCAGCCAGAATGGGTTTTCTTCTGAACCGTCAGCATAATTAAATGTGATTGAAACAATGTTGTTTTGATAGCCTGAGGCAATCTCTTCGTCAACAAACCATGCATTTGGAATGATTTGCAGCGTTCCGCTAAGGCTGCCCAGCCCTTCGGCCGCCAGCACCTCATTATTAAGCGTAACACCAATAAGCCAAGTGCCATTATCATTTATTTTTGTGATTGTAACATCACCATTTTCACTTTGCTGTGAGTTTGAGTACAAAATGTTTGGAAGATTTATAAGCGATATGTCGTCTGCGTTCTCATTGCTTGAAATATATCTAACAACGATGTCCTTATCTGTTGCTGCAATTGGGTTTAAAAACACCGCAATTTCAAAATAGGTTTGGCTTGGCGAGAACACCAAGTTTGTTGATTGATCTATGTTTGTGTATATGTTTGTAACGTTGTCGTATGCCTGCCCTTGCACATTGATTGGGAAATATCTTGCCCCGCTGTATTGCCTTAAAGAAGCAAACAAAGTAAAACTAAATTCATAGCCATAGTTTGGGTTGACAGTAAAAGTCATGGTTGTGGTGTCAAACAAACCAAAATAGTTGTCATAACTTGCACCAATTCTGTAAATATTGCCATAAACCATTCTGTCAACCAATTCGTTGGTTGCAGCGATGTAACTGTAAGTGGTGTCGTTTAAAGTCCAGTAAACATACTCTTGCTTGAAAGTGTCGTTGACAAGCGTGTTCAATTCAGGGTCATAAAAACCATAGGCGTTGGACGGATTAACCACTGTTGAAAATGTTGCAGTCTGCAAAGAAGCGTCGCTGATGTTGTTGCCCACAAACAAATTCACGCTGTATGCTGAAACGCCATCATCTGTGTTTACATTAAACTGCGAAACTGAAACCGTGCTTACAAAATTGACCCTTGCATATTTGGTGTCGGTTTGTTTAATGAAATCTTCATTAACCACCACCCCGCTCACAGCAAAATCGAGCACCGTTTCGCCGTATGAATTTGTGGAAACTGTGTAGGTGGCTGTGCCGTTTTGCACAATTCCCAAAAGGTTGATGTTTGAAAAATCATATTCAATGCTGTCAAAAATGTCAGCGCCGCTCGAAGAAGAAAGTTGAACGGTGGCATTTCTGCCATAAATTGTGATAGGTTGGTTATTTTCATCATAGCCTGCCAAATTTTGCAAAACTATGTTCATTTCATCGCTAAGTTGCCCGAGTTCTGGGTCATCACTTGGCTGAACTTTTTCATAACTCAGCACACCATTGTTTTCAGTGCCTGAAAGGTTTACGGCAAGATCATCAAATGTGTCAATAACCCTAAAAGTAATAAGTTTTGACACGCCGTTATCAAGCATAATTCTGTAAGTTGCAATGCCTGTGCGCCTTGGCTCAACCCTCAAATAAACCGTGTTGGCCTCTGTGTCAAACTCTGCCTCATCTGGCGAGATATATTCCACTATAACCGCAGAGGCGTCGCCTTCATAGAAGATTGGCGAAACGCTTTCAAAAGCATAGTCGGAAACCAGATGTGCAAACACTTGTGCTGATGCTGATGAAGAGATAAATATGCCTGAGTTATCGTTGTTTTCGTTATATTCATATGGCGCGGTCGGGTCGTCAAAAGTAAGAGTGGTTGCGCCAGTTGAAATTGTGTAATTTACATTATAAATAACGTTGTCGTTGCCTTCGCTGATATATTCGCTGACAACTTTAAATTGAATTTGCTTTTGCTGAGTGGTTGGGCTAACCGAAGATGCCCCCCTCACATAAACAGGTTCGCTGATGTCTGTGATTTGCAAAGGTGAACTTACCAGCCTGTTTTGATATCTAACAACCACATCATTATCAAAGGTCATTTCAACATAGTCAAAACTGCTGTCGGTTCTAAACACCTCAACATTAAATTGCTGCCAGCCATAGTCGCCATCATAATAATTATAAAAATTATAGTTGTTTTCAGGGGCGTTTTGCTCATAGCCGTTTACAACCACGCTGTCTGGTGCAACCCTTATATTTACCCGCAGACTAAGTTGCTGCGAAACGGCGTCATCATCGGCGCTTTCGAAAGACTGGTTGCCGATTGTGTAAAACAAACTTAAATTTAAATTGGTTGAAGCCGCTTGAATGGTGGCACTTGAAATTTGATACACATAGGTTGCATACCCAGCCTCAAACAGCGGGTCGCCCTCTGCAACCTTACTTCTTGTTATGGTTAAAAGTGAATTATCTTGAACTTCATCTTCAAATGTTATAAAATTTTGCTCAGCGTCTGTGCCCGCATTTTCAACATGTGAAGGCACTTTAATTGTTAAGTTGATGCTTTCTCTGCCAGCGACATCATTGGCAACGATTGTCAGCCCTTCCTCCACATCAACTGGCTGCTCGCCTACATAAAGTTCAATTGCATTTTCTTCCAGCGCTGGCAAAACCGTGAAATATGAAAGCAAGGTTTGCACTTCCAAGGTTTGGCCGTTTTCATATCTTGCCATAAAGTTGATTTGCGTGCCTAAACTTACAACGCTTTCGCCAAAGGTTTCACCGTTTTCTTTAACAAAATTTACTAAATATTGCCCATTTTCTGCGTCAAAAGTTAAATTTGCGCTTACAAAAGCGTTTTCTTCGCTAATTTCGCTGGCAAGTTCTGTTCTGTGGAAGGTTAAATTTCTTTCTGTTGCATTTGATTCAAAATTATACATTTGCTCGTTTGGAGCAAACGGCGACTCGTCTGTAACATACAAAAGTTGCCCATCTTTTAATGAAATTGAGGAAGAATATTGCCTAACCTCAATGTTAACAAAGGCCTGTTTGCTGCCCTCATTGGTTGTTGCAACAAGTGTGGTTGTTCCGCCGCTCACACCCGTAACTCTTACGGTGGTTTGAGTTTCTTGCTGGCTGATTACTTCCAAAGTTACATGTTCACTGGTGGCAGATGCAACAGTGCTGTCAATGAGCGAAAAACTGATTGTGCTGTCCACCCCACTTTCATAATTTCCAAGCGAGAATGTGATGTCGGTGCTTTCGCCGGTGAAAATTGAAACGCTGGTTTTATCTGGCGTGATTGTCAGCCTTGACGCGGCGCTTTCACCACAACCGACAAAAAAGAGGCCAGCGAGCAGTAAAACCACTCCCAGGCTGATTGCAGTTATCAATTTTTTAAATTTATAACTTACCTTTTGCATAAACCCCTTTTTATTCGTTTGCGTTAGAGAATATAGACCTAATGTAATCCTGTGCCACAACTTGAATCATGGTTCTGTTTGTTGGGCCTGTAATCAAGAAGGCTTGTCCCAAGCCGGCTGTAACGATGGCGTTCTGCTCTTCCTCGTTGATACCGCCCGATTTTTTGTAGAGTTCTACAAGGTCGTTAATATCGTTTGGAGCAAGCGAGAATATGAGTGAATATTGACACGCGTTAATAACCGCGGTTGACTGTCTTTGAATTTCTTCACTGCCCACAAAGTCGGCGATGTTTTGCGTGATGACAATCTGCATTCCCCAATATTTACGGATACGCTTTGCCATCTGCGCCATAAAGTCAAGCGCGATTGGATAGCGAGGGTTGATGAACACGTGCGCTTCATCCACCGCGATGATGATTTTACGGTTGTTTTTCTTGTCGCCTTTATGATATTTGGCGTTGAAATCTTTGTTGTTGATGATTTCGTTGTTAAGACATCTAAACACCAAAAGCATCTGTGCGTTTGTTAAAAGCGAGTT
>CALVTD010000045.1 GCA_944359935.1 uncultured Clostridia bacterium
AATGCCAATTATGATTGTAACTGGGCAGGAAGCAACTGCCACGCCTTGGCTGTCATATGCGGTTACAGTAACCACCTTTTGGGTTTCACCATACGCCAAGTTCATTGTTTGAGAAAGCGTGATGTTAGGATTTGTGTCGTTCTCAGTATTAGTTTTAAAAGAGATGTAGTTGCTTGCTCTAAAATCTGTGAAAGGTGCATATTTTGCGCTTGTATAGTCACTGGATGCACCCGTTTCAGTTCCCGTGATGCGCACAATTTCTAAAATGTTGTTAAATTGCGCGCCGTCAGCTGCCAATAGAGAGGTAAGTTCCAAGGTTGAAGCCTCTGCGCCGCCGCTTGGAACCATTTCAAAGTTAGGCAAAATGGTGAGGGTAACTTCTCTGTGGTATGCATAGGTGTTTCCGTTGTCGCCATTAAAGTATGCATATAAAGTGAAAGTAACCCTGGTTGCTGTGTTTACATCATTAAAAGTAAGGTAAGTGCCGTTCAAGGCGCTATTGTTATTTTGCGTATAGGTTTCAATAACACCTATTTTCGCGCCAGCGCTGTCTTCTAACTCATATGTAGTTTTATACTTTTCAACCTCTCCCCAATTAAAATCAACATCTATCATGTTGACAGGCAAATATTGGTTTAAGTTTATTTTATAGCCTGCATACACAAACACATCGGTTGAGGAGGCGTTTTCAGGCTTATCTTGCTCTCTTACGCCTTGTTCAATGCCCTCAATTTGATAGTCAACATTGCCAAGGTTGTTTTGCCCATCGCTTGCCACACTTGTGATGTTTAAAGTGAAAGTAAAGTTCAGTGTGCCGCTTTGGTTAGACGCCACAAACGGAATGCTAACGCTTTGGCCAAAGTTTTGTGTGATGCCAACAGAATTCAAACTTGGCGAAGTGTGTGCAACCCCGTCACCAAAATTAAACATCTCCCACAGAGATGGGTCAACAGAGGAAATGTATGACGGTGAGATTGCAAGGCTATATGCGGCATCTTCGTATTGAACATCTCCGTTTGTTCCTCTTACATAGATAGTAAGCAAGTCTTTTAAAGTAATGGAGCTATCTTTCTTTCCTGCCATGGTGTATTGCACCTCGGCAGTGCTGCCTTGGTCTTCACCACCCACTTCAATTCTAATTACGCCTGTGCTGCTGGTATTTACGGTGAAGGTGAAAGTTTGCGAGCCTGCCCTTACGGTTACGATAACGCCCTCGGCGTTTGCGTCACCAAAGGATGCTTGATAATCACCTCCGCCCACCGAAGAAAAGGTAACTGCATTGGCGTTGCTTGAAGTGATTTCATAGGCATATTCAAACTGTCTGCCGTATTGGTCGGTGATTTGCATGCCGCCAGTTTTTGTGCCATCACCAGATGTTGTGCCATTGATAAGGGCGTTGAATTCGCTTATGTCGGTGATTAAAACTGGCTCTTCATCCTCTTTTTGTCCCTCAATTTGAAGACTGCCTGTGCCGTCTGCATTTAAGGTTTGCTGAACATCAAATGCCCAGCCGTCCAATGCTTGGTTGGTGATTGCGGCTGGGGTTTGGTTGTAAACCCTGATTGCGCCGTAATAGTCTTGTCCATCACCTGCTGGTTCTGCCACCCACACATTGGTGTTTATTGAGTTGTTGTATGAGATGCAAACATAGAAATCTTTGCCCATGGTCTCTTCAACGCTGTAATTTGCCACATTAACTTGAATGTTTACTTGGTTGCCAATAACATCTGACTGACCGAATGAGAAAACATTGCTGTTTGAAATTGTGCCGTTTACATCCTCTGCTGCATAGAAATTGATGCGTCCAGCATTATATTCCTGCATGAAAATTTCGCCGTCACCCTCAACAAGGGTAAGGTTAAGCATAAAGGCTGCCGTTGTGCCTGTTGGGATAGCGAAAATGTTTCCGCCCTCTTGGTTTAACCACTGTTCATCAATCTGCAAACTTGCGCTTGTAAGGCCTTGCAAGGTTTTTTCAACCTCAACGCTTATGCTGCTGGAAATTTGCTGCAACTGATATGTGCCCGAGGTTGTCATAATGGCATTGCCATACGCATCGGTTCTAACAGTTGCAAAAATCAAGTTAAAGTCGATGGCATCCTTAACAATAAGTTCGCTGCCAACAAGTGGATACAGATAAGCGTTAACGCCTGCGGCAATTTGATATCTTCCACTGCCCTCATCGCTTACAGAAACGTAGTCCGCAAGCGTTTGCCCCTCAGGCAGCGAACTGCTTTCGTCAATATATGCAAAGAACACTTTCTTTTGATAGGTGTTTGTGCTTGGGACATAGGAAACAGAGTTTAAGTCGTCTTTATATTGTGAAGAAATCACATTTCCGTTTGCGTCATAGATGATTGACATTGAAATTGCATCTTCAATGCCGTTCCAACGAACCTCCTCCTCTGCATTTTCTGTTGAAACAAAGTGAATTGTGCGCTGTGTTTGCTCGTCAAAAATCACCATGTCGCCATTTTCATCCGCAGTGATTAACACAACTTCAAGCACAATTTCATGCTCGCCATCGGTTGAAATTTCCCAATAAGCGTGGTTAAGGTTTTTTACATTTGAACTGATAAGTGTGTATTGCTTTGCGCTGTCGCCTTCACCCACAGTGATGCTTTCGCCGCCTCTAATTGTAACGCTCGCCGAAGAATTTGACGCACCCTGACCGTCTATGGTGAGAATTCTTACGCCAACATTTTTGATTAACGCTGAAAGGTCGCCATCGTGCACATCCCTGATTTGAATGTTGATTGATGCATTTGAAAGCGAACTGTTGCCTGCCGAAAGGCGGAACAGTTTGTTGGAGGTGAGGTTGAGCGGCGAAGAAGAGGTGTCGTTAATGGTGAACGAACCAACATTCGCCTCAACCACATTCACTGAAATTGAGGATTTTGCGGCGTTTTCATCACCTGAAAGCACCCTGATGGCCTCACTGTAAAGCGGCAGTCCAGAAATCTGGCTGTTAGCCTCAAAAAATTCAATTTGCTGCTTTGCGTTTGCGAAGGCATAGCCGTTTATGAGGTTGTCTCTTGAAGGCTCGTCGCCTGCAATGAAGTAAACATCCCCTTCGTTGTATTCAAACGTTACCCCGCTTAGCCCTTCAACATTTGAAACGTTGAAGAACACTTGTTTTTCACGATTTTGTGAGATTGCTGGGTTAACATTGTCGCTGTAAAGATATCTGCTTGCCTCAGGATAGAAAGTTGTTTGAATTTCAAAATTAGTGTTTTCGGCAACTCTGTTATCCTCGCCCTCTGTGCCGAACTCTATGCCCGTGGTTGCATCCACAAGAGTGAATTCAACATCATGAACAGGCACATCAACCGCAATGGTGATGATGCTGGAAGAGAGCAAATTGTTCTCTGTTGTGATTACAAGTGAAGAAATTCCACCTGCGTTTGATGTGAATGGCTCGCCGTCTTTTCCGGTGTAATCCGCTGGAACAAGTTCAACTGTGAAAGACTGATTTAAAGTAACTTGCTCTGGAACAATAATTGTGCCATCGCTGATTTTGCCGTCCTTGGTTCTGGTTACCGATTTTCCAGGAGCAAAACTTAGGGTGACTTGATTGTTTGTGATATCTGCGGTTGGAGAGGTTATCATCAAGTTAAAATTTTCCACAACTTCATATTGTGAATTTTGCTGGTTATATGTTAAGTCCTCATCCTCCACCACGATGGATTCTGGATAAACCGATTGAGGCCTAAACCCTGTTGTTAAATACACGGCCAAAAAACTGCCGCCGATTGCCAAAACAAAAACGACAACAAGTATAACCACCAACTGCCATGTTTTAGGTGCTTTTAATTTCATTATGTAACCACCCCTTTTAAGATATTCTTTGCAAATTACTTCAATTTAATTATACTTTTTTTGACAAGTTTTGCAAAGCGAAAAGCATTGCAATTTTTATTTTTTTGAAATTTAAATATATAAATATATTTACAAAAAAATCAATTTCTTTTTTTCGCCTTACATTACGGGCGATAAAA
>CALVTD010000046.1 GCA_944359935.1 uncultured Clostridia bacterium
AGTCCAGCGGCGAGGCAAGCGAGGCGGAAAGGGGTCCGCGGGGAAAACCGATTTTTAGCGGTTAGGCGCGAGCCGTGCCCGCAATTATACAATCTTTTCATTTACTTGCAAAATCTACTTCGAACGTCAGTCGCGGCAAAATCGCCAGCGTAAGCGCGATTTTCGTTTGACCGCGAGATGCGGAGCCAAATTTTCATGAGGCAAAGGCTGTGCCTGTTCATGAAAATTTGCGAACACAATGCCAGCGCCAGCCGAGTCCAGCGGCGAGGCAAGCGAGGCGGAAAGGGGTCCGCGGGGAAAACCGATTTTTAGCGGTTAGGCGCGAGCCGTGTCCGCGTTAAAAATTGGTTGTCCCTGCGATTAGTGCCACTCCGGCTGCCCTGGCCACTCTGCCTCTTCGTGCAGATTGGAAATTGCGGTGTAAAATTCATAGTTTGTGGCGGTGTCGCCCGGCGTTTTGGTTACGTTGAACGCAATTTCAAGATAACTGCCCTCAATTCTGCTTTCATCCAAAACTCCATAGCCGCCATAGGTGCTGCTTTCCATAACTTTGTAATATCTTCTTGCGTCGGTAAGCCCGGTGAGCGTTATCACCCTTTCGCCGTCTGGTGGGGTTAACGCCGCTGGGCAATTAAACGCACCAATTTCAACAACCTCGCCAAACAAGGTTTCAAACTCAAATTCAAGGGTTGTGCCGTCTTCGCCCGGGTCGGCTGGGCCGTCAACAACCGTGATGGTTTGCCTCACCTCGCGAATGTCGCTGCCGTCACCCTTGTTCCACCTTACAACAACCTCAATGTCGATGGAAAGGCTTTCGTCATAAATTGCGTTGCCGTCTCTGTTTGCATCATACTGAAAATCCAGCCACATGTCAGTTATGCGAATGGTTGGGTTTTCTTCGGTTACCGCCGGCATAAGCACAAGGCTTTGATATTCACTTGGCTCTACATATGCAAAAGGGTCCTCATCAAAAGTGGTGAAGAATGATGTCGCAGGATAGTCCTCAACCACACTTGCCATAAAACTGTCGCCAACAGTGGTTTCGCCCTCGCCGGTTTCTTCACTCGCCTGGCCAATGGTGGTTAGCGTTCCGCAATAGTCAACAATGGCTGAAACAACATCTTCATAGTAAAGGTCGTAACTGTAAGGGGTTGGAAGTGTTGGGTCAATTTGTGCCCTTTCGCCGATGATTTCATCCAGCACAAACTGGGTGATGGCGGTTTTGTTGCGCTCGGTGAGGCCAACATAACTGCCAAGTTGGTTGAACAAAATTTTAACTTCTTCAAGTGCACGCTCGGCACTGGTTTGGTCGGCAGTGGCTGCATAGCCCTCCACCGTAAGCACTGGCGAGCCAGACGTGTAATCAACTGTCATAGCCGCCGGCTCAAGCCCAAGCACCAGCGAATAGATGGCATATGTTAAGCCGTTTATGTAGTCTTCGTTTACATAGGCGGATTGGAATTGTGTTGGAAAAAAAATCTCTGTGCCAACAGGTCTTAGACCGGTATAATATTCATTGAAATAACTGTATGTAAATTGCTCTTCGGTAAAGTTGTTTGAAACTAACATCCCGTTTTCTTGCAAATTTGAGATCAAGCCATAAACCAGTGAAGGATAACCCTCTATATTTGCTGTTATCGACCAATTCCATGCACGAGAGGTGTCGGTAGTGACAACGTAGTTGCCGGTGGCAGCATCCTGCTGCACAGAGGTTACTTGATGGCGAATTGCATCATAAAAATAAACAAAGCCGTCTGGATTAGCAGCAAACTGCTCGGCAAGTTCTGTCAATTGAGCATTGTTTGTTTCACTGTTAATTTGCTGCAAAATATTATCAAATAAAGGAATGTAATTTTCATCTGTTGCAATTAATGAAGAATTATTAAAATTTCCATATATAGCAAATAATTGAGTTAATATATCATTCGAAAGCGCATAATAAAAGTCTGTCGTTCCATCATTTTCTGGAACATTTTCGTCAAAGGAATAAGAGAGCGGCTTACGCAACACCTTTACACCTTCAAGGTTAATCCCTGTGTCCCAATCAGGACTGTCTGGACTAGTTCCCGCACACCCCGCAAGCGTAAAACATATAACCACCGCAAACGCTACTTGAAAAAATCTTAATATTTTTGTTTTCAAATTTGATTTTACAAATGCTTTCATAGCCTTAGTATAACAAAATGCAACAAAAAAAACAACAAAATATTGTTTTTAAAAATTTTTTGCAATTTTTTACAAAATTCCCTGATTTTTGTAAGCAACTCGTCGAAAGGCAGCGCGATTGGTCGGCACTTGTCGAATTTTCGACAAGTGCCGACAGTTTTCTGCAACTTGCGACGCTTGAATTTTGTAAAAAATTAAGTTTTGCAACAAAAAAACTTAGGAAATTCCTAAGTTTTTAAATTAAATTTAGCCAATCACAAACCCTGCTTCGCTTGATGCAGCAGCAGTTGCTGTTGATGCGGTTATAGTTGTTCTGTCTTGTAAAGAACTTCCATGTTCCCCTTCTTCTAAAATATGCTGGTATATTGCCTCAGCATCTCCCCTCTCATTATTATACACTGGAACCGTTACTCTTAACACATCAATATAAATTACCCCGCTATCTTCATAAACAACTGCAACATTGATGTTACTGATATACCCCGCATCAAACACATGCCCTTGGTCTATAATAGGCGCTCCATAATCTCCAACATATGTTGCAATAATTGTGCCTTCTGCGCCCATGTCTTCCATAAGGGCTTCACCAAAAGCATTTGATGATGCTGGAAGAATATCACTTGTTGAAAAATTGTAAATTTTGTTTTGTAAATCTGCCATTGTTAAGCCATCAATGATTGAACTTACATCATATGAGTTGATTGCGTCACGCATCAATGCAATATATCTATCTACATCATCAACCGAAACTTCACTTGAACCATCTAAGCCAAGTTGTTCCAAAATGATGTCTTCTAAATTTTCGTTGCTTGGCAGCCCATCAGGTGTAGGGAATGTCATTCCACCAAAATATGTTCTGCCACCTTCTATCATTTCATAATAAACCGTTGTTTGCGAACCGTTTTCAACATAGAACATAGGGTCAACGGTTGACGCATCAGCATAGCCAATTTTAACAACATCAATAAACATTTCATTCAACTTGTCGCTAAAATCTATATTGGCGAAATTTTGGTCAAATATCTCGCCGATTGTAATCGTCTCTTCTTCCTCGCCTCCGCCTGGGTTATCCGGGTTTGGATTGTCTGGGTCGGTTGGGGTTGGTGGGGTGTACTCAGCATCCAAATCAACCTCGGTTGAAGCGCCAACTGAATAGTTGCCGCTAAAATATGCTTCATAAATCTGCTCTTCGGTTTTGCCATCAGCGTTTGGCACAACAATCACGGTTTCAAACAAGTTGCCGTTTTCGCGAACATCATAGCGAATGAAACTGCCGTCTGCAAGCACTGGGCCAAGCACTGAAAACAGTGTTTCGTTGTTCACATTTTCTTGGGTTTCGCCATCGGCATAGTAGTTAACTCT
>CALVTD010000047.1 GCA_944359935.1 uncultured Clostridia bacterium
CTTGCATGTTTTAAGCACGCCGCCAGCGTTCGTCCTGAGCCAGGATCAAACTCTAACGTTAAAATTTATTCCTTATTCCTAAGGTTATTTCTTTGTTAGACGTGCGTCTACACTTTACGCACATTTTTTAATCCTATTTGCTCAATAACTTTTGACTTAAATTGACTTTGGTTAATTTAATTCATTCCTATTTAATTGCCATTGTTCTTTGCCGCCTCAATAGGCAAGCATGTTAATTTTAGCATATATTATTCATATTTGTCAACATTTTTTACAAAAAAATTTTTATTTTTTTATTTGACATTTAGTATTGACTTTGTCGAAATTTGTTGGTAAAATAAACTATATTTTAGGAGGAAGAAATGAAAGAAACAATTTTTTATGAAACACCAGAAGGAAGAAAAATATGCCCAGATTTAGGCGCATATGTTTTTGAAGGACATGATGAAAACGGAAACGAAATTTACAGGGATCCAACATCTTTAAAAAGCAAAAAAATTACAGTTAAACCATACTATGGAACAAAATGCGAAAAATTGCCACCAGAATATCAGGCAGCGGGTTTTCATGTGTATGACTCAGATGATGAGCACAAAACCGAAATATATTCATTTGATTATGCAAATGAAAACGGTCAAACCAAACTGACTTGTGAATTTCCTGTTTTATAAAATAAGCAAATTAAAAAAACAAGGCTTTGATAGCCTTGTTTTTTTGTTAACTGTTTGCAAGTTCTTCCAAATCTTTCTTGCGTTTTCTTCTTACAAGGAAGAAGATTAACAATGCAAGTAAAATCAAGAAGATTATCACACCAACGATGATGAGTGCAATCATCAAATCGTTGCTTGCTTCGGTTAAGTTTGCATTTGCGCCAAGATATCCAAACACGCCATCTCTGTTTAGGTCGCCTATGTAACCATACACAACTGCAACGCCAGTGATAGTGTAAACATCATAATCGAATGTTCCATTGAATGGATTTTCTTGGGTTCCTATTGGCGACCAATATTTACCAGTCAGGTCAATGTTTGCGCCAAGTCTGTAATATGCATTTGCAAATGATGAGTTGCCTCGCTCGTTAACCATATATGAAACAAATGAAAGGTCTTCGGCAGTTGAAATGATGTATGGACTGCCGCTGGTTCCCTCACCCGACAATGTGTAATCATCGGTTACGGTGTCAATCCACATATCTCTTTCAAATGTAACGACAATGTTGAAAATTGCAGCATCGTTTGCACTTGTTTTATTTAGCGTTAAAGCGAGTACATTATCAACAATTTGATCTGTTACGTTTACCCCGTTATATGTTACTTGTTGAACTTTATAGTTAACATTTGCAACCATTTCAATGTTTAAAGCGTCACCGATAAGTCCTTCAAATGTAGTATTAGAATTTACCACAACTCTGTTTCCCTCGGCGTCTATATATGCCACAGTGCCCGCCAACTGAATTTCGCTTGCGCTATTGCCTTCGGCCAGCGCTATGCTGATGTTGACTGTTCCGCGCATCTGGCTGAACGATGGAGTAAGTGTGAGTTCATTGTTCACAAAGTCTTCAATATTTACTTGATAGTAATAGTATAGCCCTTTGTTTTGAACTTCCGCACCGCTCCAAACAACCTCAAAATTCTCATCCATGTCGATGTAAATTGCAATTTCGTCACCAACTTTTGCTTGGAAAGAACCGGTTGAGAAGTTGATTTCAGTTCCATTTGACATTATTGAGGTGATGCGTCCGTGAGTAGCATCATATTCGCCAATGTGAATTGTAACAGCCTGACCTTCAAACACAGCATTGTAACTTGCCGCAAGAATTGGGCCTTCAATTCTATAAACAGCCTCTCTGCTTAGCAGTTCGTCTCCTACAAACCAGCCAATGAAGTTGTAGCCGTTTTCAGCCTCGGCGTGAAGTGTGATTGAAGTGTCGGTTGGGATAAATGCTTCATCATCCACTCTAACTTCGGTTATGCCATCATCACCTTCAACTTCATAGGTGTAGTAAACAGTTCCACCAGTGCTGCCGCTTACTGCCACCCTTGCGTTGTAGTTTGCGGTCAGTTTTATTTGAGGATATCCGTAATGTGCCAAGCCTTCAATAGTTTGCTCGGTGATTGTTTCAGTTGTGGTTTCGCCATTTTCGTCTGTGCGTTCAATCTGCCAGTATGCAAATTCATAGTCGGTGTAGATAGGTGCAGTGATGTTGATGTTCGCACCATAAAGCACTTCAACATAGAATGGGTCTGCATCGCTCATCCATGAGTTAGCGTCACTGAGATTTGTAATAACAACTCTTGCGCCAACTGTTGGAGGAACATTTTGAATAGCACTTGGAACTGCTGATATTGTGATTGCCGATTTGTTAATCACAAACACTGCATAGAGTGTGAAGGTTCCATCCTCGCCGTCTTGGCCCTCTGTGTAGTTTGCTTGTTTTACATACTGATTGCCGTTCCAGTAGTAGCCGTTGTCATTCCAAACCAAACCATTTCCTGTGGCATCAATGTATCTTGTTCCTGCACCAGTGATGTCGGTGTAGAAGCCTAAGAATGTGTAGCCGTCTCTTGTTGGCAGTGCCATGCCCTCCGGCAGAGCGATGGTATCGCCAATCTTCAAGCCTGACAACGAGCCAAGTGAAATTGTTTCTTCGTTTACATAATCAACAAAATTGATTGTATAAGATGCGGATGTTACATAGATGATTATTGTTGCATCATCGCCTGTAAAGCCTGAAACTGAGAAAGTCAACCTTGATGTAAAGCCTGTGCTTGTGTCGTCAACCGACTCAACATTTTCTCCGCTGATTGTTCCAGCAGTTGAACTTACAATGTTGGAATCAACAAAACTCATGCCAATGCGCAGGTTAGCAACAACTTCAAAGGTTGTGCCAGTTACTGCATCAACAACAACATTGGAGGTCATGTTTCCAGAAGGTCGCACGCCCGCAGCACTTTCAACTGAAATTCTGCCTGCGTCAACTTGACGATATCCTCCGTCAGCCGTTTGCTCTTGGAAGATGATGTTGAAACTTGTCGACTGAGCAATGAATGTTGCAATGAATGAATATTCTCCATTGTATTCTGCGCTCATGCCAGTAAGTTCATAAACCAGCACGGTTTGCCCCTCTGGGTTTTCGGTGGAGGAAATTAAGTTGATTTGTGCATCTCTTCCGCCCTGAACAGGATAGATGTTGTCAAACGCATATCCTGCATTCACCGTGATTTGAACATAAACACTTGCGTCTGTTTGAGTTTGAACGGTTGTGCTGTCGCCGTTAGGGTCTTTCACAAAACCGCTCTCTTCACTGTAAGAGCCCCATTCAACCAAACCATATGCAAGTCCGTCAATGGCATCGCCTGTGCTAAGCACGCCATCAATTATAACGCCCGCATTGAGGTTAAATGTAAGGTCGCCAGGCACAAACACTGCTGTAAGTGAAAGGTCATTTTCAACATTGATTGTTATTTGCTGGCTTGTGCTATATTGCGTCTGCCCATTCATCCAAGCCTGGAATTCATAACCAGAAGCCGGCTGAGCGTTAAGCACAACTTGGTTTGAATAGTTGAATTGCTGGCTGAAATATGAGCCATCTTCGCTGTCTGCAACAACGTTATCGTTGTAGATGATTTGGCCCTCACCTTGAACATATGCCCTAATTGTGAACACGCCGTATTCGTAAATTGCAGTCAATTCTCTGTCGCCTGTAACATTCCAAGCGAACTGCTCGTTCGTGCTAACTGCATCTTCTGGGTTGTAGTTAAGCACGCCTTCTTCTGCTTGCAAAGTTCCTTCAAACCAACCAATAAACCTGTATCCTGTTGCTGTCTCAGGTTTAGAAGCAGTGAAAGTTACCTCGCTGCCGAACAATCCCGTTGGAGGAACTGTTGCGCTGAATCCTGTTGAATCTTGAACATTATGTTCGCTGTCGAGAGCAAACACTGTTGCACTCATTGAAAATTCTCTAGCCTGACCAGTGATTGTCACTGTAAAGGATTGAGTGAAGCCTGAGAATGTGATGTATCCTGTTTCATCATCAACGCTGTATGTTGCGCCGTTTGCTGAAACGCTGGCAAATTCATAGCCATATTCAAAGTTTGGTAAAACAACAAGGTCTGTTCCTGTTGTAACTTGAATTCCACCTGCAACAGTGGTTCCGCCGCTGATTATTCTCACACTTGATGCGCCGCCTTCAAAGGTGAATGTTGCTGTGTAAACACCAGCGGATGCGATGAAGTTAAGCGTTGAATTTTGAGTAAAGCCTGTGTATGTGTAAACATTTGCCGTTGTGCTTGAAACACTTCCGTTTCCTTCTGCAACCTCGTCAAATGCCACAGAATATCCTGCCTCTGGCGTGATTGTGATTTCAACGGCCTCATCAGTGTGCGCTGTGAAGGTGAATACTCCCCCTTCTCCAACCAATGGTGATGCTTCGCCATCGCCAACTTTAACGCTTACAGCAGCGTGCTGAGCATTGATGGTGATTGTGTGCTCAATAGCCTCTGTTGGAATGGTGATTGAGCCATTTCCGCTGAGGTTTGAAAGCGTTGCTTGTGTGAAATCATTTTCTGTTACATAGTTAAGGTCAAATGTGTCTGGCTGCGACTCCGTCCAAGCCCCTGAAACGCGGTAACCTGCGTTTGGCAATACTGTAACTGTGTAAGTTTCAGTGTAACTGAGCCTGTAAACTCCGCCGTCTGCCGTCATCACTTGATTAGCAGAATCTCTTATTTCAACAGTCGCGTTTGTAACATTTACGGTGAATTCGTAAATTCCAACGCCCCAAGTTGCAGTTAATGTGATGTCTTCATCCACAGCATAGATTGTTTCTTGGGTGTAGGTTTGCCCTTCTTCATCTACCCAAGCGATAAATCCAAACCCGACCTTTGTAACCGTTGGAAGCACGCCAACTGGCTGACCATAAGTTACAGGCATCCCTTCTGGTTGTGGAGTTCCGCCATCGGTGTTAAATGTGATTGTGTGACTGTTTGCATTAAAGTTTGCATTGAATGAAAGTGAAATGTCTTCATTAAATGAGTTGTTTAATGCAAGAATTACATCCAGCAAGGTGGTTTCGTCGTCGATATTCACAACTGTTTCGCCACTGTTCCAACTTGCAAGAGTGTATCCATAAACATTGATTTGTGGCAAGAAATCTTTTGCAAGCACGCCGTCAAGAGCATTGAACAAGATGCTTCTTGTTGCGGATGCTGCGCCTTGCGCCGTCCAGTCGCTGGATGGGAATTCAACTTCTGCCGAACCAGTTGGATACAATGAGTTTCTGTCAACTGAAACCGTAAAGGTTATTCTTGCTGCAGAGAACTCTACATTCACAATTTGATTGCTTGAAATATTTTTGATTGTTTGGGTAGCCTGCCTTGCAATATAACCAGTGTTTGGCACTGCGGTTACAGTGATAGTATCCCAATAATTATAGGTGTAAACATTTTGATTTCCAGCCTGCTGAGGTGAAATTGTGTAAGAGCCTTGCTCTGCATTCACATTAACAGTAACTGTGAAAGGTTGAATGTTCCACTCTGCATAGATTGTCAATGCTTTGGCATCAAGCGCCCCGCCAAGAACTCTGTCGATATTTTCCGCAGTGAGGGCATCTCTGCCTTCGCCATGAGTCCAGCCCACGAAATCATATCCCGTTTTGCTTGGTGCGGTTAAGAGTGCGAGAGCCTCTTCTGCACTTCCAACAAGAGGATAACTGATTTCAAAAGTGGTTGTTCCAACTGCTTCTGCGCCGTCAACAAAGCCGCCTTCTTCTGTGTCAAGCACAGCCGAAACAACTATTGTTGCCCTGGTGATTGAGCCTGTTGAGGCTTTATTTGTGAGGTTGTAGTTATCTGCATCATCCCCTGCAAGAGTGAACGTAACCTCTTTATCCTCGCCTGGCTGAGCATTTTCATATGCCCCGCTTACGGTAACATTATCTTCGCCAAGCACGCTAACCAATGAAAGCGATTGAACAACATTTGTTTGCCTATCGTAAACTTTTGTGATTTCGCCATCCACGCTGACTGTGATGTCAAGACGCGAAACGGTTATTTCAACAATGTAGTTTTCAACCGTGTAGTAGTTTGAAGTAACCACAAACTCAACACTGTAAGTGCCTTGGTTAAGGTATCCACCAGCCGAATATGCACCATCAGCGATGGTTGGAGTGATTTCTACATAGTCTGCAACTGAGTTCGAGCCCAACATTATGGTTGGAGCAAATGCGCTCAGCGAGTTGTCAATCTCTCCATATGTGTAGTCTGTGTCTGCAAGGTTGATTGTAATAACATCAGTAGT
>CALVTD010000048.1 GCA_944359935.1 uncultured Clostridia bacterium
GTGTACTTCCTTAGACTCTTATAGTGTGGCAGAGTTTTTCTCTTCTGGCAAGGCGCCCGTTTATTTTACGCTTACCTGGCAACCGCCAGGAGCCTTTCTCTATGTCTAATCTAATCTTTTACCTCGTACAGCCCCGCCTCAATGAGCTTGTCCCATTCCGGAGCCACGATGTTGATGGTGTTGCCCCTGGGGGTGCGGTGGCGCCGTTTGACCATCAAGCCCTCGTTCATCATCTGGGACAGGGCGATCTCCACTGCCTGGGAGGGTAGGTTGTGGTCTTGGGACACCGTGTCCACCACTTTCCGGAAGGTGAGAGTGGCCTCGCCGTATCGCTGAAACATCCGGTCATAGTAGGCGACGATCAGTTGCCGGCAAAGCTGCAGCTGCTCTTCCTCGTCTGGAATCTCCCGACACTCCGTGGCATTCTCCTTGAGAAAGTGGCTGACGCAGCCCCGAATGCCGTAGACGATGACCGTTTTTTTCTTCTCTTGGACTAAATGCCGGACTACCGGGGCAAAGTGGCCGTCCCCGGTAAAGAGCAGAAACGTCTGTGGGGAGTGTCTGTCTTCCGATGCCCGGTACAGGTGGTCCAACAGGATGAAATCAGACATATCCTTAATCCGGTAGCCGGGATTCCCAAATTGTGTCTCCACGATGTCGTTGGTCACAGTGCGGACCCTGGTGACCTCGTCCTGGAGGGTGTCCTGGAGGAAGTTCCCGAAGAACAGCATTTGGGAGATGTCATACTGATCCCGCACCTCTTTGGCCCAGGCTAGCACATCGGGCTTGACCCCAAACTTTTCCCGCAGGGAGAAAAACCAGTGCTCGTAGTCCACAAAAGCCATGGCCTGATTCTCTCGTTTCCTTCCCAGCAGTTCCAAAATCCCCATATCCTGCCTCCATCCCCACATGTGTTATTTCCATTATACAGGAAAATGGGAACAAAGGCCAGAACAAAAGAACAGGGAGACGATTTACTCCCTCTGGTCGTTCCGGGAGGATCGCTCTTTGGCCGCCTCCAACAGAGATTTCCGCCCTTGTGCATCGCACAGACGATACAGGGCGATGAGGGATTTTTCCTCCGGGCAAAGCTGGCCCAGTGAGCCTGGCTCTTTGGAGGCTTTTTTCGGTGGGCGCTGGGGGAGCCGCCAATCGGCTGACTTTTCCGGGTGTTCCAGGTAAGCGGAAAGAGTTTCCCGTGAGACGCCAAAGACCTTGGAAATCCTTCCCAACTGCTGAAAATTGGGCAGCGTTTTGCCCGATTCGTAATAGCTGTAGGTCGCCCGATGAACGTGCAGGGCGTCCGCCACGGCTTGCTGGGTAAGGCCGCAGCGCAGCCGCAAACGACGGAGAACATCGCCAAACGGCGTTCTCTTGCCCATTCCATCGCCTCCCATCCAGCTGAAAGTACCCACGGCATTTTCCTGCGATTTCTGCCATTGTTGCCGTGAAAACGACAACCATCCTGCCATTATTATAATTTGTCGTTTAATTCACGTCAATCGACGTTTTCAAAATTATTTTCGTTCACCGCCTCTTTGGGTAGACTTATACCTAGAGGTGAGACGCCAATGCCAAGGCAGTTTGACAACCATGAGAGAAGGGTAGACCTATATTGCGCAATCGGATATTTCCGTCGGCGTAAAGGCTTGTCCCAGGAGCAGCTAGCAGAAGACCTGGGGATCAGCAGGCAGCACTTAGCATCCATTGAGGCCCCTAACATGGACCGAGGGCTGTCGCTGGAACTGCTTTTCAATATCGCCACTGTCCTAGATGTCGAACCATACCAGCTGTTAAAGTTTCGCCCGGAAGAATAGCAGAGGAAGCCGGTCATGTGCGATGACCGGCTTTCCTATTGCGGTTACCTCATGCTTTGAGCGGATGTCACCCCATCGGTTTCCCCACCAATTCCGGCTGCTTGGCATGAAGCAGCCCCAATGCAGCGGACGTATCCATCAACCAGGGGCGCACCTGTTCCTTGGAGAGCAGCACCGGCATCCGGTTATGGACGGCCCTCACAGCCTGGTTTGGCGATGTGGTGAGAATGGTGTAGCGGCGCTGCCCTTCGAATATCTCCCACAATCCCGCCAGATATACCACCGTTGAATCCGCATACTGGAACAGGAACTTCTCCTTTGCCGTATTCCACTCATAAAACCCTGTGGTGGGCACCACGCAGCGGGAAGTGAGCAGCGGTTCTTGGAACATGGGCCGTTCCTCTGCCGTCTCCGACCTGGCGTTGATTAGCAGGCCTTTTCCCTGGAAACCAGGGAACCCCCAGATGGCTGTCCGTACCACCACCTTGTCCTGGTTTGCCACCAGGATTGGCGCCCGGTCTGATGGAAAGACCTCCCCCAGCCTCAGCTGCCCCTGAACCTGCCGCTGAGCGATCTCTACGATTTGCCGGATATCCTCCGCTTGCTCATCTGTGTAAAGCGTGTATCTGCCGCACATACTTCCCGCCCCCTTTGAGATACAGTATAAGCTGTTTGCGGAGAAAAATCCAGCTACGCTTTCATCTCCACAAACCACCGCCCGCCAGTTTCGTAGAGGCACGTTTCCTTCCCCTTAATTTTCACAATGTAGCGCCGGGCCAGCTCCCCAGTGGAGTGGGCCTTGCCGGCCGCTGCCTCCCGGCTGTCCTCAATCTCGTAGACCGGCCCGGTGGCCAGGACAATTTTCTGGGGCCTTACGGCTCCATCGATGTAGTGGGTGGCCACCACCTCCACGTACTGTTTTGGCGGGCTGGATTTGTCATGGCGCATCAGCTCCTTCCATCCCTTGCGCTGCTATGGCATGGATGTTTCCAAACGGCACAGAGGTATCCTCCAGCACCAGCAGCTGCTCCACATCGTCAACCCGCTTCACTTCACTGGACACCATGGCGTATTCGCCTATTGCCTGGCAGCCAACCGACTTGACCGGAAGAAAATAAGAAACCGTGACCCAATCTCCCCGGCGCAGCTTATTCAATATGCGATAGATTTCCTCTTCCTGGTCACAGGCAAGAGTAACCTGCGGTACCAGCAGCCGGTCCTGCTCTGTTGTGAGGATTTCAATGTCGAACCCCCGCAGGGCAGAAAAAGGAGTAAAGAGCTTGGCCCGGTTCTCCACACTCATTTTTGGGTGCTTTGAAATAGGGCGGGAGAGATTAAGAATATCCTGATAGGTCGCAATGGTGACGCTCATTTTCTGTG
>CALVTD010000049.1 GCA_944359935.1 uncultured Clostridia bacterium
GAGACAAGGTACTCGGCTTCACCTATGACGCGTGGGGAAATGTAAGCATCACAGAATCATCCGAAATAAGCAGTCTGTACGAAGGATACGGAACATATCTGAAGAAAGCGTGCATATTCAGATACCGCGGGTATATGTATGAGTCGTCGAGCGGCTTTTATTACCTGCAGACCCGTTTCTATGATTCGGAGACCGGAAGATTCATTAATGCGGATGGGTATGTGTCTACCGGAACAGGTTTGCTTGGTTACAATATGTACGCGTATTGTAATAATAATCCGGTGATGTATTTTGATCCGACGGGAAGTTTCGTAATTTCACTAACAACGTTCTTAACTTTAGTAGTATTAACAAGTTTTATAATGATACCTGTTGTTGTAATGTGTGATTGGGTACTCGATGACTTAGATGAGATTTCAGAATCTGGTGCGTTATATGATTCTGCAAGGAGTAATGGTAGCGATAGTTCGCATAATGAACAAGGGATTTGGTATTCAGTAGAAGGTGGAACCATGAAAAATACTGAATATAGTGCTATCGAAGCAAGTGCAGGCTTTTTCAAAAGTTCAGATTCATGGGGGATTTTTGAATTTGAAACTGGATTGGGGAAAATTTCGGGTTCTGTATCAAGCGATATAACAGAAGGAATAGGAGTTGGTTCATCAATAGATGGATTATATGGAAGTGCAAAGGTCAATATACCGATAGGAAAGCATTCATTAAAGATTGGTCTTGAAGGAACTGCTGGTAGTGTTGGTGCTTCAGCAAAATTCGGAAAAAAAACAGAATTGGGGATAGCATTAGGAATTGGAGGGAAATTAGTAATTGAATGGGATTAGTAAATTAAAAAAAATTGGGCTTCTATCAATAATAATTTATATAGTTATTATCATAGCTATAGTAATCGTTATTAAGCTAAAAAATGGCTCCCAATATCATCATTTCGAGGATATAAATGGGGAAAACAAAGCTTTAGCTAAGATAACCAACGAAATGATAGAAAATACTGAATATGAATATCTGGTTAATGGCAATAAAAATTCTTCTAAAGGAGAAAAAAGTGGAGTTGAAGGAAAATATTCGGACTACGATTATTCATATGTAAAAAATGATATAGAAAAGTTGTCTGGTATTTATATATCAAACACGTATTTAGGTAACGGTTATGAAATCAGATACACTATTTCATCAAATGTTAAAGAAGGAAATTTTAAAATCGTTATAACTGACGATAGCAATAAAATATTGTACGATGTTCCTATAGATCAAACCGTTACAATATCATTTGTTACAGAATTAGGTAAACTTTATTTTGTAAAGTATGTTGGCGAAAGTGCTAAAGTGTCTGTTGAAATAAAAAGAAATAGTATTTGAGAAAATATATAATGGGCTGTCTCAAATGAGGTAGCCCATTTCTACCATATCGTTCATCAGTTATTGGAGAAAATTACTGTTGTAAAGGAGCTTCTCATATGTGTATGACGCATGGGGCAACTTTACGACCACCTCTTCAAAGAATAATTTCTTCACGGATGCTTCGCTGTTCAAATACAGGGGCTACATATACGACTGGGATACCGGATTTTATTACCTGCAGTCAAGGTATTATGACCCGGAGGTTGGAAGGTTCCTTAATTCAGACTCTGTAGAATATTTGGGTGCCAACGGAGATTTAATATCCTATAATCTGTATGCGTATTGCTCAAATAATCCGGTGATGAATACGGACTATACAGGGCACTTTGTTATATCTGCAACGGTTGCCACTTTGTTGGGGATAGGCGTTGCCTTAGTGATATTTGATTTATGGATGTGTACTCCGGAAGGTCAAAAAATTGTGCAGGAGTCTGCAAGTGCTTTAGCTCAAGCAATTGATAATGCTTTTGATGCCCCATCTGATAAAATTGCTGAAAGAATACAAAAACTTGATGATAAATATCCGGGGAACTATACAGTATATGCATTATATGATAAAGAAAATAATGTGCAGTATGTAGGAAGAACCCGAGATTTTGAGGCAAGAAAAAAAGCGCACGAAGCAAGTTTTAGAAAAGGTTTAACACCAAGAGTTTTAGAAGAAAACCTTACATATACACAAGCAAGGGGATTGGAGCAATATTATATGATTAAATATCATACGATCAATACACAAAACAAAATAAATAATCAAATCAGAGGTGTAAGTCCGAAAAATAGAAATGTGGTTATTTATTATGAAGTTACTAAAGGTTTTTTGGAATATACCTACAATCAGGTAACAAATAGTATATTTAATTGGCTGGGAATATAAAAGGGGGAAAAAAGAATGGGAACATATGGAACAGGATTATATCAGGATGATGTAGCAGCTGATGTACGGGACAGTTATATAAATGAACTGAAAAAGGGAAGAGATAACGAAGAAATAACCGAAGAACTGATAGAGAAATATGCGGGGGAAATAAATGATTCTGATGACAGCACAGTGTTTTGGCTTGCGTTGGCGGATACTCAGTGGAAAAACGGGAGGCTTTTGGAGAAAGTAAAAATAAAAGCGCTGAGGTGTATTGAAACGGGTGAAGACATTGAAAGGTGGCGTGAATCAAGTCAGTCAAATCTGAGAAAGAGAAAGGAGATGTTATCAAAGCTGAAAGAACAATTAATGAGTGAGCAGCCTGAGCCGAAAAAAATCCGTATTGAGCGTCCCTATATTTGCAGTTGGAAAATCGGAGATGTATATGCGCTTCCGATAAAAAATGAAAATAACCGAAAAATATTGTCAAATAACAAATATATATTATTTCATAAGGTAGGTGAAAGTAATTGGTATCCATATCACGTTATACCGATAGTCAGAGTCAAACTGACAGATGATATAGATATGAATAAAAACAAATTTGATACTATCGAATACATACGAGTAGGTACGACTCCTTATCTGCCCGGTACAGTCGATTTTCGTATTGATTTAACCGGATGTGACAGCAGAGAGGAATATCTCAGAAGAATTGAGATAGACAAATCGAAATATAAATTCAATGAAAAAGGGGGCTTGATCATTTACCAACTGTTATTAATTATTACATCAAAGAGAAATATTCCCAAAAATTTGATTTATATAGGTAATTTTGAGAATATTAAAATCCCGGATGATGAGTATGTGTTTAGGCGTACTTTAGATATTCCGGCAGAGTATATGAAAAATATTGAGGAGAGTATCACTAAA
>CALVTD010000050.1 GCA_944359935.1 uncultured Clostridia bacterium
GCGAGGCGGAAGGGGGCACACGGGGGAAACCAAGAAATCGCGGTTAGCCGTAAGGCGTGTCCGCGTCAATTTCTTGGTTTCACCTGTGAATTTACTTAAACATCTTCGTCTTTCTCACCAGCCCGCTCCAACCAAACAACAGCCTTACAAGGTCGCTCCAATAGGTTAATCTTGCGCTATTTAAAAATTTTTTTACATCTTTCATAACATTGTCTGGCAAAAATTCATTTAAGTTTTTGATTGCGCGTTTGGAGGCATCCTTTTCCAAACTGATTGTAACAAGTTTAATCACCACCGCGAACACAAAAATTGCCGCTGCCACACTGGCAACAATTATGGCGTAAGTGAGCAGATCTGGGAAAAACAGCAGCACAATGAACGCCACAACGGCAGGCAAAAACAACTTGCCAACAACCCAACCTATTGCGTGCAGCACTTTCATGACAACGAACTTGTTGCTGGTGAAATCTTGCTGCGCATGGCCAAGTTCGTGTGCCACAATTGCAAACGCCCCCGCTGAACTAGATGAAAGCGTTTTATCGGTTAAAATCAAAACCTTGTTTTTGTGGTTGTAGCCATCGCCCTCCAATTTTTTTGTTCGGGCAACTTTAAGTTTGCCGTCAAAGCGCGAATAGTTTTGCTCGTTGATATACTCGATTATGGTTTTGTGCGCCTGAGCAGGCATTTCAAACATTTTTTCGTATATTTCCATAAACTTATCGGTGGAAAAATTGCCAACTGCCAAAATTGCGCTCAGCAGCCCTACCACCGCAACAACAATTAAAATTATCCACCAAAATTCCATGAGGTTATTTTATCACGCTTTAAGGTTTTTATCAAGTGATTAAAACAATGGTGTCGCCCTTATACAGTTTTGTGCCTGCTGGCGGAAGTTGGCGCAAAATTCTCCCCCCGCCACCATCGGTTTCAAAATATATTCCAAGCGCGCGCAAAGACGACATCGCCTCTTCCAAAGTCAGCCCTGTAACATCTGGCATCTCCACCTCTTCCAGCACCACCGACTGGTTTTGTTTTTCAATGCCCAGATAGTTGAACAGCCCCGTAAAAATCTCCTTACCATACGGCGCCGCAACCACACTGCCGTAGTATGCCCCTGCGCCCGGCTCGTCAACCATAACCATAACAAGATATTCAGGGTCGTTTGCTGGAAAGGTTCCAATAAAACTTGAAATATATTTGCCCTGCGCGATGTGCCCTGTTTCATCATATTTTTGCGCGGTTCCTGTTTTTCCGCCCACATCATAGCCCTCAACAAAGGTGTATGGCCCGGTTTTGTTTGTGGCAAGCGAAAGCATCTGGCAAACCTTTTGAGAGGTTTGGGTTGACACAACCTTTCTCTTCACCTGGCTTTCACCCTGCAAAAGCGTGTTGCCATAGCAGTCGGTGATGTTGTCGATGATAGTTGGCGTAATCAAATTGCCATCATTGACAATCGCCGAAACCGCGGTGAGCAGTTGCAGCGGAGTTACTGCCACGGCATGGCCAAAGCCCATGCGCGCAAGGTCGACAGTTTTAACCTGGCTTTTGTCCATCAAAATGCCGCCAGCCTCACCCGAAAGCGCGACACCTGTCTGCTGACCTAGCCCAAATTTCTCCATATATTCGTAAAACTTATCAACACCAAGCCTCAACGCAAGTTCCATAAACACGCAGTTGCAAGAGTTGGCAAGCCCTTCTTGCAGTGTTTGGCTGCCGTGCCCAATCGAGCGCCAACACCTGATTTTAACACCATCAATTACTCTCGAGCCGCCGCAATAGAATGTGTCGTTTTCGCTTACAACACCTTCTTCAAGCGCAGCCGCAAGCGTGAGAATTTTGAAAGTCGAGCCCGGCTCGTATACATCAGTGATGGCTTTGATTTTGGATTGGTCGAACAGCGTTGTTAAATCCTCACGCGGGATGTCGTTTAAATCAAAACTTGGCTTGGTGGAAATTGCCAGCACCTCGGCAGTTTTGGCGTTCATGATAAGGCCTGTGGCGTTTTTGGCTTGCTGCTCGGTCATAATTTTTTCCAGCGTCTGCTCTAAAATCAGTTGCATTTTGCTGTCGATGGTAAGCGTGATATCCGCCCCCTTTGTGGCAGGCACATAGTATCGCAGCGTGCCGCCAATCTCCTTACCCTGCAAATCGCTTTGCGTGAAAGTATAGCCGTCCACGCCTTTAAGATAACTATCAAAATAACTTTCAATGCCGCTCTGCCCCACATTATCCACGCTTACAAAACCCAACACCTGTGAAAGCAAATTGCCGTAGGTGTAATATCTTCCCACGCTTTCTGCCAAATACACGCCCTTGAAATTTTTGTTGTAAATAAGTTCGGCTATGTCTGCCGACACCTGCATTTTAATCAGCACTTCCGAAACATTTTTTGTTATCACTTTTTGGTAGACATTAAGATAGGTCATCCCCAAAATTTGGGCAAGATACTCTGCCACGGCTTGGGCATCTTCAACCTCTCTGCCGCGGACATAAACATTGTAGGTTGTGTAACTTACGGCAAGGCGAGAGCCAGTGGCATCATAGATATCTCCGCGCGGCGCAACTATGGCAAGGTCACGCGTCCACTGTGAGGTGGCACGCAGTTGCAAATCTTTGCCATTGATTATTTGCACCACAAACAGCCTTACAAACAAGGCGCAAAAAAGAAAGGCTACCACCATGCTTAAAGCGAGTAACCTTTTTTTGAAAGAAAATAATGTGAAAGGGTTTTGCAAAAGGTTATCCTCCAAATAACCCCGATAAAAAGTTGCAAAATCTGTCAAACCAGTTGGATTGCTGCTGAATTTGTTCTGGCCGCAAAAGTTCGTCTGGATAGGTTTGAATAAGTTCTGCCATTTTGTTGCCGGAATCCACCGACGAAATGTTTTTTAAAAGGTTTGCAAGATTAACCGAATACTGGCTGCTTGCGGCATTGTAAGCGGAAATGGAGTTTGACAAATCCACTGCTGTGAACACGCCAAGCCCAACTGTGAGAGCCAAGATGCTTGCAACGATAGCCTTTTTTAGAAAGGATGTTTTTTTCTTTGGTTGAGTTTTTTCCACCTCTTTTTGCAGTTTTAAAATGCGCTTTTGTTTTTGAGGTGGAGCATCTGGAATTAAGTCATAGTTCGGGGTTTCAATGACTATATTTTCCTGTTGAGGCTGCTGATTTACTTGGGATTGAATAGAGGAAAGGTTGATTTTTTGTTTAGCCTTTTCAAGTTTTTCTTCAACCCTTGCTTCTTTTTCAAGTAAAAGAGTTTGCTTCTCTTCCATGTATACTCCTCAAAAGAAAAATATATTCATGCCGTGCCCGTTAGAAAATTTTAACCCAAAGTTCGCCTTTTTTGTCTAGTGCGCCAGCCGCGTCCATTTTTAATCCCATCCTCTTTAAGTCGCGGCAAAATCGCCAGCGCAAGCGCGATTTTCGTTTGGCCGCGAGAGACACGGAGCAAAATTTTGTTGGAAAAAGGGCTTTGCCCGACCAACATAAATTT
>CALVTD010000051.1 GCA_944359935.1 uncultured Clostridia bacterium
TTAACAATCATCTACCAAGTTGCTTACGGCGTGCCTTTTGATGTTGCATGCGCTGCGTTTGGGGACATGATAAACGAAAACATGAACGGGTTTATTATTAACACCGTGTTTGGTGCGCTGTTTGCCGTGTTTGGAGCGCTGTGGTTTGTATTGTTTTTCAGGTTCAAAAAAGTTGACAAAACGCCTGAAAAGCAGCCGCTTCCACAACCGGCAACAGTGGAAAAAGTTGGCGAGGAATATGTGAAAATTGCTGATTTTTGCTTAAAAAACTTTGTTCAATTTGTAAAAATTCAAGATAAAAGTGTGCGCGAGCAAAAAATAGGTGAGTTTCAGCAAAAATATTTAAGCAGGTTTAACGCGCAAATCAAGGAAAACGTAATCAAAGCGCTGCAACAAAAATCACTTAGCGGTGAAGAAATGGTGGCGGTTGAACTTTTAAAAACTTGCATGAAATAAAGCGAAAAATGTGTAAAAATAATAATAAAGGCAATAAAACCAGCGTGCCTTTATTTTTTTAATTTGCAAATGTTTGGTAAAAATTGCAAAATGTTTTAAAATAAAGGTGAAAAAGTTTTGGAGGATTAAAATGTCTGCAACCGCAATCATCGCGATTTTAGATGTCGTTTTTGTGCTAATATTGCTAATAGGTTTTTGGGCTGGATTTAGGCGCGGAGTAAAAAGGTCGGCGCTTGAATTTGGGCTGAGTTTTGTTGGAATAATAATTTGTGGGTTTATCACGCCACCAATCACCAACGCAATCTTGGGGATTAACATCACCGTGGACGGCACAACCACATCCTTGCAAGGGTTGATTGTCAATCTAATCTCTCAGGACGAAACCTTTGGCACGCTGATTGAAAGTTCGCCAAGTTTAGAGGCATTTTTAACAAATCTTCCAAGCGTGCTGCTGTGCGCGTTTGTGTTCTTAATTTTAAACCTTGTTATGAGGCTGATTGTTTACATTATCTATAAAATTATTGCTGTTATCGCTTTCAAATCTAAAAAACAGGAAAAGGCAGAGGGCTTAAAACGCAATGGTTGGATTGGCGGGGCAATCGGCACACTTAAAATGTTTATGTTGCTGCTTGTTATCAGCATGCCTGTAACAAGTTTAATCAAACTTGCCGACACTCAAATTTACGAGGCAAAGGCTGCCGTGGCGGAAGGCAACGCTTCGCCAGTTGATGAAACACTGGACGGGCTTCCACAAACTGCAAAAGACATCCTGCACGCGATTGACGACAGCGCGTTTGGCGTGCTGAACGGCGCAGTGGGGCTTGACGACTACATCTTTGACAACATCTCGCAATTTGAGGTTAACGGCGAAAAGGTTCAGGTGAGAAAGGAAGTTTCAACCTACCTTGGGCTTATTCGTGATGTCAGCGCAATTGAAACATCAAATCAAGTTTCCACAATGGATTGGGATAAGATTGACGGGCTCTATCAAACCGCATCGCAAAGCGGGCTGTATAAGGCGGTGGTTTTGAATGTTGCGGGTGAATTGATTGACGACTATCCAACGCTTATCTCACTTTTCCCAGAACTTGGTGAATTTGAGCAAATTTTTGCAGATGTTAAAGAGGGCATGAACCAGGCAACTGACTACGCAACCTATCTTGGTGACGACATCAACAACATCTATTACACCGTCAGTGATTTGGGCAGGAGCGGCTATCTTGACTATGTTCTTGGTGAAGAGCAGGTGGATGTGGCAACCGCAATCACGCTGCTTTCACAGCAATACACCACTGTCATGACGGGCTCGATTGATAAAATTATTGACATGAACATTGTGCGCGACAGTTTGTCGTCGCTGCTAGACTATGCGCTTTCTATGTTGGCGGATGACGAAATTGGCACAATCTTCCAAGATGCAAACACCAACATCAGCAACTGGGAAGTGCTGAAAAGCCAACTTAAAACAATCTTAATTGAGTTTGGCGATATAAACACGCAGATTGAGGCCAACGGCGTAAGTTTTGCCGACATTATAAACGATTTGGCAAATGTGCTGCTCATTAAAAACAATGTTCCGCAAATTCTGTCTAATGTGGGCTCTATGCTGGACACTGTTGACGGCATGGAAATCATGAAAGACAACCGCGGCAACAAAATTTTGCCACAGGTGCTGCAGCAATTCGGCATTAACAACCTGCTGGATGTTAAAGGCGAAAACATCACCACATATAAAGGTTTGTTTGAGTTTGTTGCAACGCCTGTTGAAAACTTGATAAGCCTTGACTTATACGATGTTGTAACCAGCGGCTCGGATTACAACCAAATTCTTAAAAAGTTCGCTCAGCGCCTTGCCAGTGAAATGACAACCGATGGCGAAACAACCACCTACTCCACATTCTTGCAAGACACGCTGCTTCCAATTTACAAAGTTACAGCGCTTAAAGAAATTGCCATTGACCAGGTGATTGAACAAAGCGCAAACACTGGCGTGATTGACTTTTCACTGCTGGAAGTGGAGGGCGACTTTGACGCGTCATATGCAAACTGGCAAACCGACCTTCCTCTGCTTGCACAAATCATCAGTGAACTTGAAAGCAGACAGTTTGACGAGACGCAAACCATGTTTGACTATCTGCTTGCAGGAGGCGACATCAACGAGGTTGTAAAAATGCTTGACGACGAGGCCGTTGACGACATTGTTCCTGCAATCATGCAAGCAAAATCCACTCAGCCGCTTAAAGACAAACTTTCAGGCGTGATTGTGG
Source organism: uncultured Clostridia bacterium (assembly GCA_944359935.1). Classification (GTDB taxonomy): domain Bacteria; phylum Bacillota; class Clostridia; order Christensenellales; family UBA1242; genus Caccovivens. The sequence continues at coordinate 2,724 of CALVTD010000051.1, forward strand.
ACGTTATGCAAGATGTAACCGGCCAGCAGGGCTTGACGTTGCCACTTTCAACGGCAACCTTCAACCCATCTAGCGAGGAGGACCAAACTGCCGAGTTTATCACAATTGTTAAAAACTTTGTAAACATCTATAAAAACACAAGTGATTTAACAAGCCTTGAAAACATTGACGCTGCCGCGCTTGGCAACCTTATTGAAAGCATAAAACAAAACGCATACAGGCAAGAATTGCTTGGAAAACAAGAAGAGGGTGTTATGAGAAGCATTTTCGATGCTCTCATAACCGCCGCTCAAACTCAGTTTGATTTTGAAACAGCCTCGCTGCTGGATGTTGCTGGAAAGCAATACATATACGAGGTTGATTTCACACAGATGTTTGAACTGCTTGATTTAATCAATGAGGCAAACGAGTTTGCATCGGCGTTCAAAGACTTGGCGCTTGGCGACCTGCAAACCGATGAGGAAAAACAGCAGGCAATCGGCAACCTCATGGACACTGTTGAGGCAAACCAAGAAACCGTTGAGCAGATTTTGGATATTGCCACAAACCTTGAATTCAACATTGAGTTGTCGCAAGAAAACCAAGTGATTGTTGAGGAGAGGATTGAGCAGCTAGAGCAAAATGAGAACATCAGCAGCAGTATAATTGAAAACCTAAGAAACATTTTTGGAGTTGGGG